>NZ_NUQC01000017.1:0-115039 GCF_002585125.1 Bacillus sp. AFS029533
AGTAGAACGTCGCCTGGTAATCAAAAACATCAGCTATTAGGCTGATGTTTTTTTTGTGTTCAAATATGGAAATGTCAGTACTTATCAAGACTTTACGTATCGAGAGAATAAATCTGAAGTCTAAAAGACAAACTTAAGAATCACCAACAAGTTCCGATAAAAATAAAAAGGTTACTTTACTTTTGCTAAAAATAAATAAAGTAAACAATAATATTAATGCTGGGCAAACACCCTTAAATATAAATCTACATAACCTAGATTGAATGGAGGGAAAAAGATGAGAGGAAAAATACTCAATTATTATGCAGGAGGTAATACTGCAAAAGGGTTTTATAATCTCTATGACTCAGCTTTAGAGGATTTAGATAAACTATTCATTCTAAAAGGTGGTCCAGGTACTGGGAAATCAACTTTAATGAAAACAATTGGAGAATTGATTGTAAATAAAGGAATCGATATTGAATTTTTACATTGTTCTTCAGATACCAATTCAGTTGATGGCTTAATTATCCCGAAATTTCAAATAGGTATAGTGGACGGAACAGCACCACATGTAATTGAACCAAAAGCTCCAGGCGTTATTGAGGAATATGTGAATTTAGGTGTTGCTTGGGATTCTAAGAAATTATCCGTACACAAGGAAGCAATACTATCTCTAAATGCTGAAATTTCTAAGAAGTTTCAAACAGCATATAACACATTTGCGGCTTCATTAAGGGCTCATGATGAGATTGAAGAAATTTATATTTCCAATATGGACTTTTTAGAAGCTAATAAACTGACTGACGAATTGATAGCGTTATTTTATGGTAATGACAATAATACTGAAAAAGAATCCAAAGTAAAACATAGATTTTTAGGTGCAGCAACTCCAAGTGGTGCGGTTGATTATATTCAAAATTTAACAGAAGAAATCGAAAAGCGATATTTTATTAAAGGTAGAGCTGGTTCTGGGAAATCAACAATGTTAAAGAAGATAGCAGCTGCAGGAGAAGAGAGAGGCTTTGATGTAGAGATATATCATTGTGGATTTGATCCAAACAGTCTTGACATGGTAATTATTCCAGAAAAAGGAATTGCGATCTTTGACAGTACAGCACCACATGAATATTTTCCCGATCGTGAAAATGACGAAATTATTGATATGTACGAAAGATGTATTACGCCAGGAACAGATGAGAAATACGCCACTGAAATAGAAAGAACAACTAATTCATATAAAGATAAAATGAAAGAAGCAATATCGTATTTGGCGGAGGCTAAAGTCCTTAGAGACGAATTAGAAGCGATTTATATTAGTGCTATGGACTTTTCAAAAGTTGAAAAAATACAGTCTGAATTGATAGAGGAAATTGAAAGTATGATAAATAATAAACGTTTTTTATTTGGAAAAGGTGTAACCACATTGGTGCACCTTTTTTATTTTGGAAGAAGAGATTCATTATAAAACTATTAGTACTTTTTAATCATTTTTTACTGTGGTACTCGAGAAGATGGGTTAAATAAATTGAATATTCTACATATTTTCGCAAATTCCGTTTTAAATTAATCTATTTAATAAAAGAAATTCGACGCTTTTTTAGATTTTTCGTCTTATTATTTATCATTTTTACAACTAAGAATACCATTATAAAATTTTTTTGTAATTATTTGTAGAAAAAAGGCACTTCATTTCATAAGAATTTCCCCCAATTTACTTCGTTATATGTTGAATGTACATTTAAATTGTATTTTATTTTCTTACTTAATGGTAAGGGCTTAGGTTTAACCCAAATTGATCTCATTCTATATTTATTAAACTACTAACCTCTTAATCATAGTATTAAAGCAAATACATACTCGAATCAATACATTCGCAAAAAGGAGAGGAATAAATGAAATTCACTAAAATTATACCGTTTAAAGTAATGACTTCAGTGGCAATCTCATCTTTGATTTTCTCATCTTATACAGCACTTGCTGAAAATAATGATTCAACAACTCAAGCGGTTGAGGATCAAGTACCTCAATTACTAGACCAAAGTCCTAATGGTAAAGGAGACTTATATAAAGATAACCAAAAAGAAGTTTCTGAGAAAACTTATAAACCTACAGATAAAGTTCGATTTATTGTAGAAATTGAACAACCATCAACTTCCGAAACTTCTACAGTAAACAAAAAATCTCTATTTAAAGAAAAGCAAGACAAAGTAATCGAAGAAATTACAAAAAATAATAAGGATAAATCAAATTCACCTAAATTAAAACAACGCTTTTTTGAAGGGTTCAATGGATTTAGTGTGGAGACGGAATATCAAAATTTAAAAGAGATTAAATCGATTCCTGGTGTAATGAACGTAAGCGTGGCAAGAACATTCCACGAAACGATGGCTGCAAGTAAAGAGTTAGTACAAGCACAAAAAGTTTGGAATCAATATGGTTATCAAGGAGAAGGTTTACTTGTAGCAGTTGTAGACTCTGGTATCGATTATACTCATAAGGATATGACTTTGACTGAAAAGGGTAAACAAAAAGAGAAATTAACTCAAAGTGGAATTAAAGGTAAACTAGATGCTACATCTGTAAATGATGTTTGGTACACAGATAAAGTACCAACAGGCTATGATTGGGCTGATCATGATACAGATGTTATTCCTAGAGGCGATGGAAGTCCACACGGTACGCATGTAGCAGGTACGGTTGGTGCAAATGGTAACGATGCGACTGGCGGTGTTCAAGGAATCGCTCCTGGAACGCAATTATTGGCTGAGAAAGTATTCTCCGATACAGCAGGTGGTGCTTATGAGGATGACATTATCGCAGGTATAGAGCATGCAGTTACAATGGGTGCTGATGTAATCAATATGAGTTTAGGTGTTGATGCAGGTTTCGTGGGTGAGGATTTTGATCCGGTTCAAAAAGCAATTCGTTTAGCAACTGAACAAGGTACGCTTGTTGTAGTTGCAGCTGGTAACTCATCATATAGTACAAAGCATGGATTATTATATCCTTCAGCAATGCAGCCATATGCAGATAATCCGGATATTGGAACAGTAGGTGCACCCGGAGTAAGTCCATATGCTTTATCAGTTGCTTCTTATGAAAATACAAAAATGCATTTAAATACTCTAGGTGATGCTAATGGATTTAAACTACCTTTCCAAGACCAAACTATGTTTGCACCAAGTAAAAACTTTAAACTATCTAAAAACTTAACCCCAGGTCAAGAGTATGAAATGGTTTATGTAGGTGAAGGATCAAAGCTTACTGATTTTAGTACAAAAAATGTTGAAGGTAAAATTGTTGTAGCAAAAATGAATAATCAATATACATCATATTCGTTTGTTCAATTTAATGCCGCGAAATATAAAGCAAAGGCTGTTATTGTCGTTCCACCTACTAGTATGGGTGATTATCCATATATGAAATTTGCGGTTACTTCTATACCAGCTGCAACAACTGGTAAAGCTGTAGGACAAGAATTAATCGATAAGTTATCTAATAATCAAGTTGTAAAAATGAAACTTGCCGGAGATACTTGGATTGATAACCCAATTAAAGATACGATGTCTTATTTTTCATCATATGGAGCTCCAAGTACATTAGATTTTAAACCAGAAATGTCTGCTCCAGGTGGTAATATTTATTCAACTGTACCTGGAAATGATTATGAAGTAATGAGTGGTACATCAATGGCAACTCCTCATGTTGCAGGTGGTTCTGCGTTAGTATTACAGTCACTTTATGAAAAAGGATTACAACATTCAGAGAATACAGCTTTAAAAGCAAAAATTGCTTTAATGAACACATCAAAAATTGTAATGGATCCAAAAACAAATGGAGATGTTCCGTATTCGCCTCGCGTACAAGGCTCTGGTTTAATGCAAATACAAAATGCAATCAATACCCCAGTCGTTGTTACAAGTAGAAATACACCATTAGAGCAAGCTGGTGCAGTAGCTTTAAAAGAAATTGGACAAAACACAAGCTTTAAACTAAATGTAGATGCATTTGATGCTCCTAAAGGAAAAAATAATAGTGCTGATATCGAATACAATGTATACGTAGATTTGTTAAAAGATAAAACAGAAACGAAGCAATTTGACTTAGACAGTGATGGCACACTTGATTCTAAGGATTATTTAACTTTAACTAGTGAACGCATTGACGGTGCAGCGATTACAGTAAATGATAATAAAGTAACTTATAAAGATGGCTCGTTGCTTAAAATAAAGCCAGGTCAGTCAAAGATGCTGACAATTAATGTAAATCTACCAGAATCATTAGCGAAAAATAGTTTTGTTGAAGGATTCGTGCGATTAGTTCCGGTGGCAAAAGACGAAGATAAGGCTGTACCAATTTCAGTTCCTTACATGGGCTTTTATGGAAAATGGGATGAACCAAGAAATATTGATGCTCCTGCATGGGAAAAAGATGCATTTTTAGGATACACAGCTCTTTGGGATGGAACTTCAGAACGTTATCCTAAAGGATATAATTCTACAACGGGTACATTTGATCTTAGCAAAATTGCCATATCACCAAACTTCCATTTAAATGGAATTTATTCTTCATTTACAGCATTACGGAATTTAGCAAAAACAGAAATGTATATTGAAAATCAAAATGGTAAAGTGGTTAAATATTTAGGTGATTTTAGTGAATTTAACGGAACTCCATATAAATTCAGGAAAAATGTCATGTCGTTTGGAGATACAAGTTATAATGAACTTTATGCTTGGGACATGAAAGATGAGTCAGGAGAATTTGTTCCAGACGGGGATTATAAATATGTTATCCGAACAACTTTAGATTATCCAGGTGCAAAACCTCAAGAAGTGAAAATGCCAGTAAAAGTTGATTCAGTACTACCTAAAGTCACAGATATTAAAGTTACTCCTAAAGATGGTGGTAAGTATGAAATTTCCTGGAAGGGTACAGATGATGATAGTGGATATGCTGCATCAATGGTTTGGGTCAACGGTAACTACTATACACCAGGAGCAGCGCAATCAATGATAGTTAACGTTGAACCTAAGAGCATTGTTATTGGTGGAGCTGACAACGCATTTAATCACTCATACACAACTTGGGGCGATCAAAGTTCAAAATATATGAGTGAATGGATGGTTCTTTCAAACGGTAGCGTATATCCGACTAACAATATAAGTAAAAATAGAGTAGCATCAGTCGACTTCTTTGCTCAAAACAGAGTAGATTGGAAGTTCAATGTAAAAGATGCAAGTGGAAATATAGTAGATACTTTCGAATATAAAAATGAAAAAGAAATTCATACAAAGTGGATGCCAAAATCAGACTTACCAAACGGTACGTATTACATCTCTGCTGATGTCACAACAAAAGATGGATTCAAAGTAACTTCAACTCCGACTAAAGTAACAGTTCTTCAATAAAAGTCAATAATTGAAAAAGCTATCTTTCCCAATTATTATAGGGATAGATAGTTTTTTTGTTTTTCAATGATTCATTCGTTGTAAAAATCCGAATAAGAAATAAAAACATTATAGTTGCTATCAGTAATTTAATAAAAATAGACATCATAGAATGTAAAAAACCGAGCAAAACACGAACATTAAAATATTTTTTAAGAAAAACATTCATATTTTATTGAAAAAAGAGTTATAAATTGATACTATAGAGATAGGAAATTTAGCAAACCTCATATAAGTTTGGGAATATGGCCCAAAAGTTTCTACCTAGTAACCTTAAATTACTGGACTATGAGGGGAAGTTAATCACACGTGTACGTATTTAAGTATACGCCTAAGTAGATTATCTTTCCTCACCATAGAGGGATAAATCTATTTAGGCGTTTTTTGTTTAAAATTTATGATAAACATAAAAAAATAGCGAATAAACTTGGGGGATAAGCAGATGAAACCGGTGGTTGGTGTCATTATGGGGAGTACAAGTGATTGGGAAACAATGAAACATGCTTGTGATGTGTTAGAAGAGTTGAATATCAACTATGAGAAACGAGTTGTTTCGGCACATCGTACACCAGATTTAATGTTTGAGTATGCAGAATCAGCTAGAGAACGTGGTATTAAAGTAATTATTGCAGGTGCAGGCGGGGCTGCTCACTTACCAGGAATGGTAGCAGCAAAAACGACACTTCCAGTAATTGGTGTACCAGTACAATCAAAAGCTTTAAATGGATTAGATTCATTATTATCAATTGTACAAATGCCAGGTGGAGTACCTGTTGCGACTGTTGCAATTGGTAAAGCAGGTGCGACGAATGCAGGCTTACTTGCAGCTCAAGTATTAAGTATCCAAGATCAAGAAGTTTATTTAGCATTAGAAACTCGTCGTGAAAACACTACTAAACAAGTTCTAGAAAGCAGTGAGTCACTATGAATAGCAAAGTAATTCTACCAGGACAAACAATAGGAATCATCGGTGGAGGCCAACTTGGAAGAATGATGGCGCTTTCAGCGAAAGAGATGGGCTATAAAATAGCTGTTTTAGATCCTACTCCAAACTCGCCTTGTGGGCAAGTATCTGATATAGAGATTACGGCTGAGTATTCTAATATAGAAGCAATAAAACAGCTTGCGAAAGTAAGTGATGTTATAACATATGAATTTGAAAATATAGATGTAAACGCACTTGAGTATTTAGATGAACATTCTTATTTACCTCAAGGTAGTGAGTTATTAAAGCTAACAAGAAATAGATTAACTGAAAAAACAGCTATTCAAAATTTAGGCATTAAGGTTGCCCCATTTCGACTAGTAGAAAATGAAGAGCAATTTTCTGAAGCAGTTACGAAAATAGGTTTACCAGCTGTATTGAAAACGACAACAGGTGGTTATGACGGAAAAGGGCAAGTTGTTTTAAGATCTGAAGAAGACTTTGTTGAAGCGTTAGAACTTGTTAAAAAACAGCAATGTATTCTTGAGGGCTGGGTTCCTTTTGAAAAAGAATTGTCAATAATTGTCGCAAGAAATAGTAATGGAGAGGTAAGTACGTTTCCAATAGCAGAGAATGTTCATATAAATCAAATTTTGCATACTTCATCTGTACCAGCAAATACCTCAAAATTAGTAATAGAAACAGCAGAAAGCTATGCAAAAAAAGTAGCTAGCTCATTTCATCTTGTAGGTGTTTTAGCAATTGAGTTATTTGTAACAGAAGATGAGCAAGTTTATATTAATGAATTAGCTCCGCGTCCACATAATACAGGACACTATACAATGGAGGCAGTTGAAACTTCACAATTTAAGCAGCATATTCGAGCGGTTTGTAATTTACCATTAGGGAATACGGAATTACTAAAACCAGTTGTAATGGTGAATATATTAGGTGAACATGTTGAAGAAGTATTGAAAGTAATGCAAAATGATAGTACATTAAATGTCCATCTTTATGGTAAAGAAGAAAGCAAAAAAGGCCGTAAAATGGGACATATTAATATAATGGCAGCATCAACAGAACTAGCTATGCAAAAAGTACAAGAGTTAGGGATTTGGGAACAAAACCCGGTGGAGGTAAAAATATGATTGAACGTTATTCACGCCCAGAAATGGCAGCAATTTGGACAGAAGAAAACAAATTTAAGGCTTGGTTAGAAGTTGAAATCTTAGCATGTGAAGCATGGGCTGAATTAGGAGATATTCCTAAAGAAGACGTAAAGGTGTTACGTGAAAAAGCTTCTTTCGATATAAACCGAATTTATGAAATTGAAAAAGAAACACGTCATGACGTAGTTGCATTTACACGTGCAGTTTCTGAAACATTAGGCGACGAACGTAAATGGGTACATTATGGCTTAACATCAACTGATGTAGTAGACACGGCACTTTCATACTTACTACGTCAGGCAAATGATATCTTATTAAAAGATTTAGAGAATTTCATTGGAATTCTTGAAACGAAAGCTAAAGAACATAAGTACACAGTAATGATGGGACGTACTCACGGTGTACATGCAGAACCAACTACTTTTGGTTTGAAACTTGCATTATGGACTGAAGAAATGAAACGTAACTTAGATCGCTTTAAGAATGCGATTGAAACAGTTCGAGTAGGTAAAATCTCAGGCGCTGTTGGAACTTACGCAAATATTCCTCCATTTGTTGAAGAATATGTTTGTGAAAAGTTAGGAATTCAAGCAGCTCCAATTTCAACTCAAACTTTACAACGTGATCGTCATGCTCACTACATGGCAACATTATCTTTAATTGCAACTTCAATTGAAAAGTTTGCAACTGAAGTACGTGGATTACAAAAAAGTGAAACACGTGAAGTTGAAGAATTCTTTGCAAAAGGTCAAAAAGGCTCTTCTGCAATGCCACATAAACGTAATCCAATTGGATCTGAAAACATGACAGGTTTAGCTCGTGTAATTAGAGGTCACATGGTAACGGCTTATGAAAATGTATCACTTTGGCATGAAAGAGATATCTCACATTCATCTGCAGAAAGAATCATCTTACCAGATGCAACAATTCTTTTAAATTACATGTTAAATCGATTTGGAAATATAGTTAAAAACCTTACAGTATTCCCTGAGAATATGAAACGTAACATGGATCGTACTTACGGATTAATTTATTCTCAACGTGTACTTCTTGCTTTAATTGAAAAAGGAATGTCACGTGAAGAGGCTTATGATACTGTTCAACCAAAAGCAATGGAAGCTTGGGAAACTCAAGTTCAGTTTAAAGAGCTTGTAGAAGCAGAAGAAAAAATTACTTCTTTATTATCTCAAGAAGAAATTAATGATTGCTTTGACTACAGCTACCACTTAAGTCAAGTCGATACAATTTTTGAACGCTTAGGATTAAATTAATAAATATTGTTTGGCTAAGATTAGAGAAAAAAATTCTTAGCCAAACAATTCAAATAACAGATAAAGCAGAAATCTATTGGGTGTTTAAATGAGGATATGGGAGGCATTGTTAGCATGGCAGAGCAAGTAATGTTATATGAGGGAAAAGCAAAAAGAATTTTCTCAACTGAGAATCCTGAAATTGTAAGAGTTGTGTACAAAGATTCAGCAACTGCATTTAACGGTGAAAAGAAAGCAGAAATTGCCGGTAAAGGTCGCTTGAATAATGCAATTACTAGTTTACTATTTTCAAAGTTAATGGAATCAGGTATTGCATCTCATTTCGTAGAAAAAACATCAGAACTTGAACAACTTGTAAAACGAGTAACAATTGTACCAATTGAAGTAGTTGTTAGAAATATCGTTGCTGGTAGCTTATCGAAACGCATGGGTTTAGATGAAGGTGTTAAGTTAGAAAAGCCAATCATTGAGTTTTATTACAAACGTGATGACTTAGGTGATCCAATTATTAATGAAGATCACATCGCTGCACTTAAACTAGCAACAACTGAAGATCTTGAAACAATTAAAGAGATTGCTCTCCGTGTTAATGATGTACTAGTAGAACAGTTTAATGCATGTAATGTTCGATTAGTTGATTTTAAATTAGAGTTTGGCAAATTAAATGATGGAACAATTTTGTTAGCAGATGAGATTTCACCAGATACTTGCCGATTATGGGATAAAGATACAAACGCAAAATTTGATAAAGATGTATTCCGTAGAGATTTAGGTAACTTAACAGATGGATACGAAGAAATTTTAAAACGCTTAGGGGGATTATCATGTTCAAAGTAAGAGTATTCGTTACATTAAGAGAAAGTGTTTTAGATCCACAAGGAAATGCAGTTAAAAATGCACTTCATAGCATGAATTTTAGCGAAGTTCAAGATGTTCGTATCGGTAAATATATGGAATTATTAATTGATAAAAATGTTGCAGATTTAGATACTACAGTAAAAGAAATGTGTGAAAAGTTATTAGCAAACATCGTAATTGAAGATTACCGTTATGAGGTAGAGGAGGTAGTCGCACAGTGAAGTTTGCAGTAATTGTGTTCCCGGGCTCAAATTGTGATGTTGATATGTATCATGCAATCAAAGATGAGTTAGGCGAAGAAGTAGAATACGTATGGCATGATTCAACGAATTTAGATGAATTTGATGGTATCTTATTACCAGGTGGCTTCTCATATGGAGATTACTTACGCTCTGGCGCAATTGCAGGTTTTGCAAACGTGATGGATGCCGTGAAGAAAGCTGCTGCTGAAGGTAAACCAGTATTTGGCGTTTGTAATGGATTCCAAATCCTAACTGAAGCAGGTCTACTACCAGGTACTCTTAGACGTAATGAGAAATTAAAATTTATGTGTAAACAAGTTGAGCTTGTTGTTGAAAACAATGAATCAATGTTTACAACTGGTTATGAAAAAGGTCAAGTAATTACTGTGCCAATCGCACATGGTGAAGGAAATTACTATTGCGATCAAGAAACATATGAATCACTTAAAAATAATAATCAGATAATTTTCCGTTATCAAAATAATCCGAACGGTAGTTTAGATGATATCGCAGGAATTGTTAATGAAAAAGGAAATGTATTAGGTATGATGCCACACCCTGAGCGTGCAGTTGATGCATTATTAGGTAGTGCAGACGGACTTCAACTATTTCGTTCGATTGTAAGAAACTGGAGGGAAAACCATGTCGTTACTTCTTGAGCCAAATCCAATTCAAATTGAAAATGATAGAATTTATGCCACTATGGGCTTAACTGATGAAGAGTTTCAATTAGTCAAATCAATTATTGGTCGCAATCCGAACTATACAGAGCTTGGATTATTCTCAGTAATGTGGTCTGAACATTGTAGTTATAAAAACTCAAAACCTTTATTACGTAAATTCCCAATAAGCGGTGAGCATGTTTTACAAGGACCAGGTGAAGGAGCAGGTATTGTTGATATTGGCGATGAGCAAGCTGTAGTATTTAAAATCGAAAGCCATAATCATCCTTCTGCAATTGAACCATACCAAGGTGCTGCAACTGGTGTAGGTGGAATTATTCGTGATGTATTTTCAATGGGAGCACGTCCTGTTGCACTTCTAAATTCTTTACGATTTGGTGAATTAGAAACTCCAAGAGTTAAGTATTTATTTGAAGAAGTAGTTGCAGGTATTGCTGGATATGGAAACTGTATTGGTATTCCAACAGTTGGTGGAGAAGTAAACTTCGATCCATGTTACGAAGGCAATCCTTTAGTAAATGCAATGTGTGTTGGATTGATCAATCATAAAGATATTAAAAAAGGTCAAGCGCACGGTGCTGGAAATACAGTAATGTACGTTGGTGCTTCTACTGGTCGTGACGGAATTCATGGTGCAACTTTTGCTTCTGAAGAGTTATCTGATGCATCTGATGAGAAACGCCCAGCGGTACAAGTAGGCGATCCATTTATGGAAAAGTTATTACTTGAAGCATGTTTAGAAGTTGTTCAAAATGATGCTCTTGTTGGTATTCAAGATATGGGCGCAGCTGGATTAACTTCTTCATCTGCTGAGATGGCTTCAAAAGCAGGAATGGGAATTGAGATGAATCTTGATTTAGTTCCTCAACGTGAAGCGGGTATGACAGCTTACGAAATGATGCTATCTGAATCTCAAGAACGTATGTTACTAGTTGTAGAAAAAGGTAGAGAGCAAGAAATCGTAGACTTATTTGAAAAGTATGATTTACATGCTGTTTCTGTAGGACGCGTTACAGATGATAAGATGCTTCGCTTACTTCATAAAGGTGAGGTTGTAGCTGAATTACCTGTAGATGCTCTTGCTGAAGAAGCTCCAGTATATCATAAGCCATCAACTGAACCTGCATATTATGGTGAGTTCCAAGCGATGGAAAACTATATTCCTGAAATTAGTGATTCAAAAGAAACGTTAAAACAATTACTTTCTCAACCTACAATCGCAAGTAAAGAGTGGGTTTACGGTCAGTATGATTATATGGTTCGTACAAATACAGTAGTTGCTCCAGGTTCAGATGCTGCAGTAATCAGAATTCGTGATACTAAAAAAGCTCTAGCAATGACAACTGACTGTAATGCACGCTACTTATATTTAGATCCTGAAGTTGGTGGGAAAATTGCAGTAGCAGAAGCAGCTCGTAATGTAGTTTGTTCAGGAGCTCGTCCACTTGCAATTACAGATTGCTTAAACTTCGGAAATCCTGAAAAACCTGAGATTTTCTGGCAGTTAGAAAAAGCAACAGATGGTATGAGTGAAGCTTGTAATGTATTAAGTACTCCTGTAATCGGTGGTAACGTATCATTATATAACGAAACAAATGGTGAAGCAGTTTACCCAACTCCTGTAGTTGGTATGGTAGGTCTAATTGAAGACGTCGAGCATATCACGACTCAAAACTTTAAAACTGCTGGCGATTTAATTTATGTAATCGGTGGAGCAGAAGCTGAATTCGGTGGAAGTGAGCTTCAAAAATTATTAAATGGCAAAATCTTTGGTAAAGCACCAAGTATTGATTTAGCTGTTGAATCTAGTCGCCAAGAGCAAATTCTTGCTGCTATTCAAGCAGGTGTAGTTGCTTCAGCACACGATATTTCTGAAGGTGGTTTAGCTGTAGCGATTGCAGAAAGCACATTTGGTCCGTCAGAAGTTGGTGCAACGATTACGATTGAAGGAAATGAAGTAGTTTCATTATTTAGTGAAACTCAATCACGTTTCTTACTTTCAGTTAAACCTGAACATAAAGAACAATTCGAAGCATTAGTAGATGCAAAGTTAATCGGTACAGTTACAGAAGAAACATCAGTAACAGTTCGTAATGAAAACAATGAAACAGTTCTTCATGCTTCGGTTGAGGAACTGAAACAAGCTTGGAAAGAGGCGATCCCATGCTTGCTGAAATAAAAGGACTAAACGAAGAGTGTGGAATATTTGGAATTTGGGGGCATACTGATGCTGCCCAAATCTCCTACTATGGTCTTCATAGTTTGCAACATAGAGGCCAAGAAGGAGCTGGAATTGTTGTAACGAATGGAAATGAACTTGAAGGTGCAAAGGGGCTTGGCTTAATAACAGAGGTTTTCAGTAAAGGTCAATTAAATGATTTACACGGAAAAGCTGCTATTGGTCATGTTCGTTATGCAACTGCAGGCGGAGGCGGTTATGAAAATGTTCAGCCTCTATTATTCCAATCGCATACTGGAAGCATTGCTCTTGCTCATAATGGTAATTTAGTAAATGCTTCAAGATTACGTAAAGACTTAGAGATGCAAGGTAGTATTTTTCAAACTACTTCTGATACTGAAGTTCTTGCTCATTTAATTAAACGTAATGGCTCTGCTCCATTAAAAGATAGCATTAAAGCATCTTTAAATATGATCAAAGGAGCTTTCGCTTACTTAGTTCTAACAAAAGATGCAATGTATGTTGCACTAGATCCAAATGGCTTTAGACCTTTGGCGTTAGCTAAACTAGGTGACGCTTATGTTGTAGCTTCAGAGACGTGTGCATTTGATGTAGTCGGAGCAAAATATATCCGTGATATTAATCCGGGAGAATTACTGATTATTTCAGACAATGGAGTGGAAACTGATCAGTTTACTTCATCTGTTAATCACACAATTTGTAGCATGGAATATATTTATTTCTCTCGTCCTGATAGTAATATTGATAATATCAATGTTCATGCCGCACGTAAAAATATGGGGCGTGTATTAGCTAATGAAGCTCCTGTTGAAGCAGACGTAGTAATCGGTGTTCCCGATTCAAGTATTTCTGCAGCAGTTGGTTACGCAGAAGAATCTGGTATTCCATATGAACTTGGATTGATTAAAAATCGCTACGTAGCTCGTACATTTATTCAACCTTCTCAAGAACTTAGAGAGCAAGGGGTTAAGATGAAACTTTCTCCAGTTCGTTCGATCGTTGAAGGGAAACGAGTAGTAATGGTAGATGATTCAATCGTTCGTGGAACGACAAGCCGCCGAATCGTACAAATGTTACGTGATGCAGGTGCAAGTGAAGTTCATGTTCGTATTGGCGCACCACCATTGAAAAATCCTTGCTATTACGGTATTGACACTTCAACAAGAGAAGAGTTAATTGCTGCAACTAATACAATAGAAGAAATTTGCGAAGAAATTGGTGCAGATTCATTAGAATTTATTAGTTTAGAAGGATTATTAAATGCAATTGGTCGAAATCATGAGGGACCAAATAGAGGGCAATGTACTGCTTGTTTTACAGGGAAGTATCCAACAGTAATCTATGATGAAAATGAGTTAGTACATTCTCATAATTAATAGTAAAAAACAGAGGCGGTGAGCAAAGTCGCCGCCTCTTCTCAATTGAATCTTTTCATAAGGAACTGAAAGGGGAAATCATCACATGGCGAATGCATATAAACAAGCTGGAGTAGATATCGAAGCTGGCTATGAAGCAGTGAACAGAATGAAGAAACACGTTCAAAAAACAATGCGTCAAGAAGTTCTTGGTGGATTAGGAGGATTTGGAGGAATGTTTGATCTTTCCAAATTCAACTATAAAGAACCAGTTCTTGTATCAGGGACAGATGGAGTAGGAACAAAATTAAAATTAGCTTTCCAAATGGACCGTCACGATACGATTGGCATTGATGCAGTCGCGATGTGTGTGAATGATATTGTGGTTCAAGGAGCGGAGCCTTTATTTTTCCTAGATTACTTAGCAGTGGGCAAGGCTGTACCTGAACGAATTGAGCAAATTGTAAAAGGTGTATCTGATGGCTGCGTCCAAGCAGGCTGCGCTTTAGTCGGAGGAGAAACTGCAGAAATGCCTGGTATGTATCCAGAAGATGAATATGACGTTGCTGGTTTTGCAGTAGGAATTGCTGACAAGTCGAAGCTTGTAACAGGTCAAAACATTAAAGAAGGAGATATCTTATTAGGAATCTCATCAAACGGGATCCATAGTAATGGATATTCTCTAGTTCGTAAGGTTTTATTAGAAAAAGGTGGCTTAACACTTGATCAACATATTGATAAATTAGGTCATACTTTAGGCGAAGAACTACTACGTCCAACTAAAATTTATGTAAAACCAATCTTAAATGTACTAAAAAAGTTTGAAGTAAAAGGTATGGCACATATTACTGGCGGTGGGTTTATTGAAAATATCCCAAGAATGCTTCCAGAAGGAATCGGTGCAGAAATAGATTACGGTTCATGGCCAATCCAACCAATCTTTGATTTATTAGAAGAGATTGGTGAATTGAAGCGCGAAGAAATGTTCAATATTTTTAATATGGGTATTGGTATGGTTCTTGCGGTTAGTGAAGAGAACTTCCATGACACTATTAAACTATTAGAAGAAGACGGAGAAAAAGTATTTATTATCGGACGAACAAAAGCTGGTGAAGGTGTAACCTTTGGCGGAGGTTCTCTGTAATGAAGAAGATTGCCGTATTTGCTTCAGGAAATGGCAGCAACTTTCAAGCCATTCTTGATGCAACTCTAAGCGGAGAAGTGAATGCTGAAGTGAAATTACTTGTTTGTGATCGTCCAAATGCATTTTGTATCGAGCGAGCAAAGCAAGCAAATATACCATCATTTATATTTTCAGCGAAAAACTATGAATCAAAAGAGCAATATGAAGGTGAAATTATTGCCCATCTAAAAGAGTTAAATGTCGAATTTATCGTATTAGCTGGCTATATGAGATTGATTGGTCCGACAATTTTAGACTCATTTCCTGGGAAAATAGTAAATATTCATCCTTCATTTCTACCATTATTTCCTGGAAAAGACGCAATTGGACAAGCTCTCCTAGCAGGTGTCGAATCGACTGGTGTAACGGTTCATTATGTCGATGAAGGAATGGATACTGGTCCAATTATTGCGCAAGAAGAAATTCTGATTGAAAAGGGAGATTCTAAGGAGTCTCTTGAGCAGAAGGTTCATAGTGTCGAGCATGTTTTATATGTGCAAACACTAAAAAAATTGTTTAGTTAATCAGATTAGATATAGAGCATGAAATCGATTAGATAGGGGAATGTATATCATGAAAAAACGAGCTTTAGTTAGCGTTTCAGATAAACAAGGGATTATTGAATTTGTAAGTGGGTTAATTAAACATGATTTTGAAGTTATTTCAACAGGTGGAACTTATAATTTATTAAAAGATGCTGGATTAAATGTAATTGGTATTTCAGAAGTAACTAACTTTCCAGAAATTATGGATGGACGTGTAAAAACATTACATCCTTCAATTCACGGAGGTTTACTAGGTGTTCGTTCAAATGAAGAACATATGCGTCAAATGAACGAGTTAGGTATTCAGCCAATTGATTTAGTTTGTGTAAATTTATATCCGTTTAAAGAAACGATCATGAAGCCTGATGTTACATTTGAAGATGCAATTGAAAATATCGATATCGGTGGCCCTACAATGCTTCGTTCAGCAGCTAAAAATCATGAATTTGTATCTGTAGTAGTTGACCCAACAGATTATGAAGTGATTTTAACTGAGTTAGCTGAAAATAATACAGTTTCTATTGATACGAATCGTCGATTAGCTGCTAAAGTTTTCCGTCATACTGCAGCTTATGATTCATTAATTTCTAATTATTTAACAGAGCAAGTAGGAGAAGAAAATCCTGAGAGCTATACTGTTACTTACGAATTAAAACAATCTTTACGTTATGGTGAAAATCCTCACCAAAAAGCGACATTCTATCGTGCTCCAATGCCAACAGTTTCGTCTATTGCTTATGCAGAGCAATTACATGGTAAAGAGCTTTCTTATAACAATATTAATGACGCTAATGAAGCATTAAATATTGTACGAGAATTCTCAAATCCAGCTGTTGTCGCTGTAAAACACATGAATCCTTGTGGAGTAGGCGAAGGCACTACAATTGAAGAAGCTTATGATCGTGCTTATACTGCAGATCCAGTTTCAATTTTTGGAGGAATTATTGCGACAAACCGTGAAGTTGACGCTGCAACTGCTAAGAAAATGCACGAATTATTCTTAGAAATTATTATCG
Organism: Bacillus sp. AFS029533; assembly: GCF_002585125.1. Lineage (NCBI taxonomy): Bacteria > Bacillati > Bacillota > Bacilli > Caryophanales > Bacillaceae > Bacillus > Bacillus sp. AFS029533. Next base: position 16,880 of record NZ_NUQC01000017.1, read on the forward strand.
CTCCTTCATTCAGTGAAGAAGCTTTAGAAATCTTAACTAGTAAAAAGAACTTACGTTTATTAACAGTAGACTTAGAGACTAAACCTACGTTTGCACCTAAATTAACGACAGTTCATGGTGGCTTATTACGTCAAGATATGGATACATTTGGATTAGATGATGCAACAATTACAGTTCCTACAAAACGTCAACCGACTGAAGAAGAGTGGGAGAATTTAAAATTAGGTTGGAAAGTTGTAAAACATGTTAAATCAAATGCAATTGTTTTAGCGAAGGATCATATGACAATCGGTGTTGGTGCAGGTCAAATGAACCGTGTTGGAGCTGCAAAAATCGCGATTGAACAAGCTGGCGAAAAATCAAATGGCGCGGCGTTAGCTTCCGATGCATTTTTCCCTATGAATGATACAGTAGAAGCAGCGGCTAAAGCTGGTATTACAGCAATTATTCAACCGGGCGGATCAATCAAGGATGAAGATTCAATTAAAAAAGCTGATGAATATGGAATTGCAATGGTCTTTACAGGGGTTCGTCACTTTAAACATTAAGAAATAAGGAGATGACAAGATGAAAGTATTAGTCATTGGTCGCGGAGGCCGTGAGCATACAATTGCTTGGAAGGTAAATCAATCGGAGAATGTAACAGACGTATTTGTTGCTCCAGGAAACGATGGAATGATTGATGTTGCAACACTTGTCAATATTGATGAAAGTGACCATGAAGCACTTATTGCATTTGCAAAAAAGGAAGAAATTGATTTAACAATCGTTGGTCCTGAAGTGCCTTTAATGAACGGAATTGTAAATGATTTTCGTGCTGCTAATTTAAAGATATTTGGTCCAACTAAAGAAGCGGCAATTATTGAAGGAAGTAAAAGCTTTACAAAGGATTTAATGAAAAAATACGCTATCCCGACTGCAGCATATGAAACATTTACTAATTTTGAAGAAGCAAAAGCATATGTTGAAAAAGTTGGTGCACCAATCGTTATTAAAGCTGACGGTTTAGCAGCTGGTAAAGGTGTAGTTGTAGCGATGACAATTGAAGAAGCAATCATAAGCCTTCATGACATGCTACTTGATGAAAAGTACGGCGATGCAAGTGCATCTGTAGTAATTGAAGAATATTTGGAGGGCGAAGAATTCTCGTTAATGTCGTTTGTTAACGGAAATAAGGTTTATCCTATGGTAATCGCTCAAGACCATAAACGTGCTTATGATGGAGACAAAGGACCTAATACGGGTGGTATGGGTGCTTATTCGCCAGTACCACAAATCTCAGAGTCAGTTGTTGAACAATCTTTAAAAGAAATAGTAGTACCAGTCGCAGAAGCAATGATTTCTGAAGGAAGGGATTTTACTGGAATACTTTATGCTGGTTTAATGTTAACAAGCCAAGGACCTAAAGTAATCGAGTTTAATGCAAGATTTGGAGATCCAGAGACAGAAGTTGTATTGCCTCGTTTAGAGAGTGAGTTAGCTGAAGTGTTATTAGGCATATTGAATGAAGAAGAAATCCATTTAGAATGGTCAGAGGAAGCTGTTGTTGGAGTTGTACTTGCTGCAAATGGATATCCTGAAGTTCCTGAAAAAGGCGCTGTAATATCTGGATTAAATAATGTAAGTAATGAAACAATGGTTTTCCACGCAGGTACAAAGCTTGAAAGTAATGAATATGTTACAAATGGTGGAAGAGTATTAATTATTGCACATAAAGGAAGCTCCATTAATGAAGCTTGCGAAAATGTATATAAGCAAATTGATACGATTCAATCAACAGGTTTATTCTATCGCCACGATATAGGGCATAAAGCAATTAAAGTAAATAATTAGCAAGAAAGGGTCGTCATTTATGATTAATGACGACCCTATTTCTTGTTAAAATAAGAACTAGTGTTCTATTTTTGTCTATACAATCTACTCCATTTTTGATAAACTACTTTTATGAAGGTTGAATATAATCTTCGAATGTATCTCCCTCGTCGTGTTTATCTGCCATAATCTTACATTTCTTACCTAGAGCAGTCATTGGGCAAAAACGTAATACTCCCTCTGCAACTTTCATGGCACCGATTATGATTAAAATGATGACAGAATTACTACATCTTCTGCGTGTGAGCTTTGCTGTGCCATAAGCTAAAATTGTTAAGCCAGCAGTTATACGTATAAGTGCATTTATAATGCTAATATTTGGTCTCAAAAGAAACTCCCCTTATAATAAGTATCAGTGACTACATCACTCTTTACCATTTTTCCCTTTAATTGTTTCAATATCATAGGAAACAATTAGCATTAATTACTTAAAATGGGGACGTAGGGTTACTTTTCCTTTTTAATAAGATACAATACATTTATATTTTTGATAAAAAGTACTTAATAAAAATAGATAAATTAATGTTAAAAAACAATTCCGGAGGACAAAATGTACGATTATTCACAATGGAATCACATATTTAAATTAGATCCAAACAAAGAAATCTCTGATGATGAATTAGAAAAAATTTGTGAGTCAGGAACGGATGCAATTTTAGTTGGTGGAACGGACGATGTAACGTTAGATGCTACGATATCTTTACTAGTTAGAATAAGACGCTATGCAGTACCATGTATTTTAGAGGTATCAAATCTTGAAGCCGTAACTCCAGGTTATGATTTCTATTTTATCCCGACAGTTTTAAATAGTAATGATCCAAAGTGGATTATTGGAATGCATCAACAAGCAATGAAAGAATTTGCTCATTTAGTTCATGCTGAAGAATTGGTGATGGAAGGTTATTGTATATTAAATGAAGATTGTAAAGCTGCAAAGCTGACAAGTGCAGTGACAGATCTTTCAATAGAAGATATTGTAGCTTATGCGGAAGTTTCTGAGCAATTATTAAAATTACCAATTTTTTATTTAGAATATAGTGGCACATATGGTTCACCCCAGGTGGTAGAAGAAGTATCAACAGTATTAAACAATACGAAATTATTCTATGGTGGGGGAATATCATCAGCTCAACAAGCAATTGAGATGAAGCAATTTGCTGATACGATTGTTGTTGGGAACATTATATATGATAACTTACAAGAGGCTTTACTTACTGTGAAAGCTGTGAAAGAAGGAGCGACGAAGTAATGAAAACAGCAGAAGAATTATTGCAAGGTTTAAATCCAATGCAAAAAGAAGCCGTTAAAACGGTTGATGGTCCTTTATTAATTATGGCTGGAGCAGGTTCAGGTAAGACTCGAGTACTAACTCATCGAATTGCGTATTTATTAGGCGAAAAAGGTGTTGCTCCTTGGAATATACTTGCAATCACATTTACAAATAAAGCAGCTAGAGAGATGCGAGAGCGTATATTTAATCTAGTTGGAAAAGATGCAGAAGATATTTGGGTTTCAACATTCCACTCAATGTGTGTGCGAATTCTTCGTAGAGATATTGATCGTATTGGCTTCAATAGAAGCTTTTCTATATTAGATACAACTGACCAATTAACAGTCATAAAAAATATCCTTAAAGAGAAAAACTTAGATTCAAAGAAATTTGATCCACGTAGCATTTTAGGTTCTATTAGTAGTGCAAAAAATGAACTACAAACTGCTACAGATTATTCAAGAGATGCTTTTACTCCATATGAAAAAGTTGTTGGAGAAATATATGCATCTTATCAAGATCGACTACGTAAAAACCATTCTTTAGATTTCGATGATCTAATTATGATGACAATTAATTTGTTTGAACGCGTTCCAGAAGTATTACAATATTATCAACGAAAATTTCAATATATTCACGTGGATGAGTATCAAGATACAAACCATGCCCAATATAAAATTGTAAAATTACTTGCCGAGCAATTCAAAAATATTTGCGTGGTAGGTGATTCAGACCAATCGATTTATCGCTGGCGTGGAGCAGATATTTCTAATATTCTTTCATTTGAAAAAGATTATGATAAAGCACAAGTAATTCTGTTAGAACAAAATTACCGTTCGACTCAAACGATTCTTGATGCTGCTAACGCGGTTATTACGAACAATTCAAACCGTAAAGCGAAAAAGCTTTGGACAGAAAATGGACAAGGCACACCGATACATTATTTTAGAGCTGCCTCAGAACAGGACGAAGGATATTTTGTAGCTGGAAAGCTAGCCGAGTGGAAAAAAGAAGGAGTTCATCAATATGGTGATGTTGCTATTCTTTATCGTACGAATGCGCAATCACGTGCAATGGAGGAAGTTTTAGTTAAGTCTAATATTCCTTATAAAATGGTCGGCGGAGTAAAGTTCTATGATCGTAAAGAGATTAAAGATATACTTGCTTACTTAAGATTTATTGCCAATCCAGATGACGAGATCAGTTTTTCAAGAATCATTAATGTGCCAAAACGTGGTGTAGGCGCGGCGTCTGTAGATAAAATTATTAACTATAGCATAATGAATGACTTATCTTTATCTGATACGTTAGAGCAAATTGATTTCGTTGGATTAAGTGGAAAAATTACGAAAGCAGTTGGAGATTTCCATGCTATGGCGAAAAACTGGCAGCAAATGTTGGATTATTTATCAGTTACGGAGCTTGTTGAGGAAGTTCTTGATAAAACAGGTTATATCCAAGTGTTAAAAGATGAAAATACTATTGAATCTGCTTCTAGAATCGAAAATATTGAAGAGTTTTTAACAGTTACAAATGCTTTTGAAGAAAGCAGTGAGGATAAAAGTTTAGTATCATTTTTAACTGATTTAGCATTAGTATCTGATATCGACCAAGCGGATAAAGAAGAGTCACAAGCGGATGAAGTTATCCTTATGACGCTTCACTCTGCAAAAGGATTAGAGTTCCCAGTAGTCTTTCTAATCGGATTGGAAGAAGGTATTTTCCCGCATAGTCGTTCTTTAATGGACGAAGAAGAAATGGAAGAAGAAAGAAGATTAGCATATGTAGGTATAACACGTGCGGAAAAAGATTTATATATTACGAATGCACAAACACGTACACTTTATGGTCGTACTAGTGTAAACCAAGAATCTCGCTTTATTAATGAAATTCCTGATGAACTATTAGATCGTGCTAATAAGAAAGTAGTAACAGAGCGCCGTGCTGTTTCTAGACCAGCAGTGGCAATGAAAACAACAGGTGGAGAGTCACTCGGTTGGAGAGTTGGAGATAAAGCCTCTCATGGTAAATGGGGAATTGGTACAGTTGTAAGTGTAAAAGGAGAAGGCGAAGCAATGGAGTTAGATATTGCATTCCCAAGTCCAGTTGGTATTAAGCGTTTATTAGCAAAATTTGCTCCTATTACGAAAGCATAAAAGGGATGGAGAGCTCATGGATCAAAAAATCATTGATAGAATTGAAGAACTAAGAACAAAATTAAATCAATACAACTATGAGTATTATGTATTAGATCAGCCATCAGTGCCAGATGCTGAGTATGACTTACTATTACATGAATTGATAGGATTGGAAGAACAATATCCTGAAATTTTAACACCAGATTCTCCATCTCAACGTATAGGTGGACAGGCAATTGATTTGTTCGAAAAAGTCGTTCACAGTCATCCTATGTTAAGCCTTGGAAATGCGTTTAATGAAGGAGATTTAAGAGATTTCGACCAAAGAATTAGACAGGATTCAGCGGGAGTATCTTATGTTTGTGAACTTAAAATAGACGGTTTAGCTGTTTCCTTACAATATGAAAATGGATTGTTTGTCAAAGGTGCAACTCGTGGTGATGGTACAGTTGGAGAAGATATTACGCATAATTTAAAGACGATTAAAGCCATTCCATTAAGACTTTCTGAGCCAATTACAATAGAGGCTCGTGGTGAAGCATTCATGCCAAAAGCTAGCTTCGAAAAGGTAAATGAATCGCGTGAAAAGAACGGGGAAGAATTATTTGCAAATCCAAGAAATGCAGCGGCTGGTTCATTGCGCCAACTTGACCCGAAAATTGTTGCAAAGAGAGATTTATCGTTCTTCGTTTATGGATTCCCTACAGCCGAGGAATTTTCAATTCAAAAGCATAGCGAAGCATTGGACTATCTTCACAAACTTGGATTTAAAACAAATACTTTCCGCAAAACATGCCATACAATTGAAGAAGTAATTGAATACGTTGAGGAATGGAAAGAAAAACGACCATCATTGCCTTATGAGATTGATGGAATTGTCATAAAAGTGGATGAATACAGTATTCAGAAAAAGTTAGGTTCAACAGCAAAAGTACCAAGATGGGCTATTGCATTTAAGTTCCCAGCTGAAGAGGTAGTTACAAAATTAGTAGATATCGAATTAAGTGTTGGACGTACAGGTGTAGTAACACCAACTGCAATTTTAGAACCTGTTCGTGTTGCAGGTACAGTAGTAAAACGTGCATCGCTTCATAATGAAGATTTAATTAAAGAAAAAGACATTCGAATTGGTGACTCAGTCGTTATTCGCAAGGCTGGAGATATTATTCCTGAAGTAGTAAATGTTCTACTAGATCGTCGTACTGGTGATGAACAGCCTTTTGCAATGCCAACTCACTGCCCTTCATGTGATCATGAGTTAATAAGAGTCACAGGTGAAGTAGCACTACGTTGTGTAAATCCTTTCTGCCCATCTCAAATTCGTGAAGGATTAATTCATTTTGCGTCTCGTGATGCAATGAATATCGAAGGTTTAGGCGAAAGAGTAGTAGCGCAATTATTCGATGCTAATTTGATTAAGACATTTACAGATCTTTATCTTCTAACGAAAGAACAATTATTATCACTTGAACGATTTGGAGAAAAATCTGCAGATAAATTAATTTCTGCAATACAAGCTTCTAAAGAAAATTCACTTGAAAAATTATTATTTGGTTTAGGTATTCGTCATGTTGGAGCTAAAGCAGCAAAAACATTAGCCCAGCATTTCCAAACAATTGATCGACTGATGGAAGCAGCGGTTGAGGAAATTACCGGAATTAATGAAATTGGTTCTAAAATGGCCCAGTCAATTAATGATTATTTTTCACAAGACGAAGTAAAAGAACTTATTTCAACGTTTCAAACGGTTGGAGTAAATACTGAGTATAAAGGGATTCAAGTAGAAAATATGAATATGGATTCTCTTTTTGCTGGTAAAACAGTAGTATTAACTGGTAAGCTAGAACAGATGACTAGAAGTGAGGCTAAAAAGCAATTAGAAGCACTCGGCGCAAAAGTAGCAGGAAGTGTTAGTAAGAGTACTGATTTAGTCATTGCAGGTGAGGCTGCTGGATCGAAATTAGATGCAGCACGTAAATTAAATATCGAGATTTGGGATGAAGAAAGAATGATTAAAGAGCTTCAACCACAATAATAGTTCAATCAACAAGAGGGCGGATTAATGAGGTAGTGGTTCGTTCACTTAATAAGTAGAAGGTGTGAGTTAGATGAAAAAACGTATAGGAATGCTCCTATGTTGTCTTTCGCTCATCTTATCTGGCTGTTCATTATCAATAAAGAATGAAGATAAGGTTGTACAAGAGAGCAATAATAAAAAAGGGGAAGACGCAATCATACCCCGCTATTCAATTTCAAATGACTACTACAAGACAATACTTCCATTTAAACCAAGTAAAACAAGAGGTGCTGTCGTTGCAAATATCGATAATAGACTTGATATTAGTGAATTTGAATTAGGTTTAATGCGAATTGTACAAGAGCAATATTCAACAAAAGATTACTTGTATCAAGAAGGACAATTATTAAGTAAAAAAACAGTGGAATCTTGGCTAAAAAGGAAGTATACTCCTTCACAATTTAAACAAAAACAAGATGCACTTAAGAGCGCAAATTTAAAGCCAAGTTCAATTACAAATGATGGATTGAATCCAATTCAAACGGATACAAAAAATCTTACGGAAGATCAAAAGGCTAAACAAGCTCCGATATTTTTAAATTCTATTTTAGAACAGGATTATCTAAAAAAGGACGGAAAAGAAGTTAAAGTTGAGGGTGTAGCAATTGGTTTAGCAATGAACTCTGTTTATTATTATCAAGAGGAGCACGGCTACCCAAGAGAGCTTAAAATTCCTCAAGATGAAATGATTAAACAAGGTAAAGCGATCGCTCAAGAAATTTTGACGCGAGTGCGAAAAATGGATGAATTTAAAGATATACCAATTACATTTGCTATTTTCCGTCAGCAAAGCCAATCATCTGTAGTACCTGGAAACTATGTTGCAATGACTTCAGTTTCTGGAAATGACTTCTCAATTAGCAATTGGGATAAAATAAATGAGAAATACTATTTATTCCCTTCAGCCGCTGCAACTGCAGATTACCGAGATGATGCTATGAAAATGGTTAATTTTAAATCAGATATAGAAAATTATTTTCCGAATTATACTGGTGTTGTAGGCACTGGTTTTTATAAGGATAATGAATTAATACAACTAAAAATTGATATACCTATGCAATTTTATGGTAAGGCAGAAGTCATAGCTTTTACTCAGTATGTAGCAGGACTTATGATGGACCATTTCCCTTCATACTTAAAGGTTGAGACGAATATATTCTCATCAAATGGACAGGAAGCACTCATCGTAAAAGAGGTAGATGCTAAGGAACCAAGTGTGCATATTTATAACTAAAAGGAAGAGGACTACTCTTCCTTTTTTTTAATATAAGGGAAGAATCTGTAAGCGTTTCATATTTGAAGAATATATAGGAATATTGTATTATGTATATGTGAGTTTTTTATAGAGTAGTTATTCTACTAGCAATTGACTGAAAAAACTGAATGAAAAACGGTTACAGTTGTTGCTATTTTCAAACTAAAGGGGGATTTATTCAATGGTTATACCTTACAAACATGAGCCATTTACTAACTTTGGCTTAGAGGAAAATCAAGAACAATACAATCAAGGATTAGCAAAAGTTTCATCTTATTTAGGTGAAAAATATCCACTAATCATTGGTGGAGAGCGTATCTTTACAGAAGAACAGATCGTATCTGTAAATCCTTCAAATCATAAAGAAGTTATTGGTTCTGTATCTAAAGCAAGTCGTGACTTAGCTGAAAAAGCTATGCAAATTGCTGATACAACTTTTAATACATGGAAAAAAGTTAAACCTGAAGTTCGTGCTGACATCTTATTCCGTGCGGCTGCAATTATTCGTCGTCGTAAACACGAATTCTCAGCTTTATTAACTAAAGAAGCTGGTAAACCTTGGAATGAAGCTGATGCTGATACAGCTGAAGCAATTGATTTCTTAGAGTTCTATGCTCGTCAAATGTTACAATTAAAAGACGGAATTCCTGTTGAAAGCCGTCCTGGTGAATATAACCGTTTCAACTACATTCCATTAGGAGTTGGCGTTGTAATTTCTCCTTGGAACTTCCCATTTGCAATAATGGCTGGAACAACTGTAGCTGCTGTAGTAACAGGTAACACTGTTCTATTAAAACCAGCAAGTACAACTCCAGTAGTTGCTTACAAATTCTTAGAAGTATTAGAAGAAGCTGGATTACCTGCAGGAGTAGTAAACTTCGTACCAGGTAGTGGTGCTGAAGTAGGAGATTACTTAGTTGATCACCCACGCACTCGTTTCATCAGCTTTACTGGTTCTAAAGAAGTAGGTATTCGTATCTATGAGCGTGCTGCAAAAGTAAACCCAGGTCAAATCTGGTTAAAACGTGTTATCGCTGAAATGGGCGGTAAAGACACAATGGTAGTTGATAAAGAAGCTGATTTAGAATTAGCTGCTAAATCAATCGTTTCATCTGCATTCGGATTCTCTGGTCAAAAATGTTCAGCATGTTCTCGTGCAGTAATTCACCAAGATGTGTATGATCAAGTTCTTGCTCGTGCAATCGAATTAACAAACGAATTAACTGTTGGAAACCCAGAAGACCGTTCAACTTACATGGGTCCAGTTAATGACCAAGCTGCTTTCAATAAAGTAATGAGCTACGTACAAATCGGACGTGAAGAAGGCCGTGTAGTAACAGGTGGAGAAGGAGACGACTCTACTGGTTGGTTCATCAAACCAACAATCGTTGCTGACGTTGCTGAAGATGCTCGTTTAATGAAAGAAGAAATCTTTGGACCAGTTGTAGCATTCTGCAAAGCTAAAGATTTTGATCACGCTTTAGAAATTGCTAACAATACTGAATACGGATTAACAGGTGCTGTTATCTCTAACAACCGTGCAAACATCGAAAAAGCACGTGAAGACTTCCACGCTGGTAACTTATACTTCAACCGTGGATGTACTGGTGCAATCGTTGGTTACCAACCATTTGGTGGATTCAACATGTCAGGTACTGACTCAAAAGCAGGCGGACCAGACTACCTAGTTCTTCACATGCAAGGTAAAACAACTTCAGAAATGCTTTAATAGATTAAAAAATGGCTTGTCTTATGGACAACCTATAAAAGAGTAAACCCACGAAGAAATTTCTTTGTGGGTTTCTTTTTATATTTTAAATGTTAGGAAAAAATGTATAATCGAACGTAATCAGAAACGGTTCACATTATTGGAGAAGACATAACATAAATATTTCCAAGCAAAGCCCTTCCCCATATTATTATGCTATAATTTTATATAAATGATAGTGAACAGAGAGAAGGGATATCATGCAAATTTTACAGAGAATTATTCAATTAGTAGATTCAATTCCATTAGGAACTCGTGATGATTGGGACTCTTATTTTTTAGGACAGGCATTTATAACTTCTCTTCGTTCAACTTGCGGAAGTAGAAGGGTTGGAGCAGTTATTGTAAGTGATAATAGAATAATTGCTTCTGGATATAATGGATATCCGAAAGGAGCTAAGCATTGTATCGATGGGGGATGTCCACGCTTTGCTGCTCGTCAAGAAGGGTTATTAGATAGTGGTAAATACTCAGATCAGTATCCTTGTGATGCTTTCCATGCTGAAGAAAATGCAATTTATCAACTAGTACAATCAGGAATTCAAAAAACGAAAGGTGATAATTGGACAATCTATTGTACAACTGCACCGTGTCGAGCTTGTGCAAAAATGATAAATGGAGCGGGGATTACTAGAGTTGTATATAATGTAGGGTATCCGGATGATTATTCAATTGAGTATTTTAAAAAATATGGAATTGAACTAACAAGAATCCCTGCTGAATAAACTTTAGTCCAAATTTAAACAAACGTTTGATTAATTGTATATGTAAGAATTTGATGTACAGACTGTTTGGAAGCGAATGTCTTTTGAGGTTCGTTTAGCCTAATGAGGAGCGGAGTTATCCTATACGATAATGAGCTTCAGTTAGGTGAGTAACGAAGAAAGAGACCGTTTGGCGGACAGTCTGTAATTATTTTGCTTGTATTTAAGTGGAATGTTGCCCGACACATGGGAAATTTGGTATTATCAGTATATTGTATGTTGTGCGAATAATATGGAGGTGCATATAAATGTCAAAAATTACAATGGAGCAAGTTAAGCACGTTGCTCATTTAGCGCGTTTAGCGGTGACTGAGGAAGAAGCAGAGAAGTTTTCAAAACAACTTGGAGCAATTTTAGATTTTGCTGAGCAGTTAGGTGAACTTGATACAACAAATGTGAAACCAACTACACATGTCCTAAAAATGCGTAATGTATTACGTAAAGATGAGCCAGGTAAAGGTTTACCAATTGAAGAGGTACTGAAAAATGCACCAGACCACAAAGATGGACAAGTTAAAGTACCGTCAATATTGGATTAAGGGGGGAAATTAGAATGTCATTATTTGAATATACAGTTTCAGAATTACATAGCAAATTAAAATCAAAAGAGATTAAGGTAGAAGAATTAGTAAATGAATCTTATGAGCGAATCTCTGCAGTTGATGGTGAAGTAAAATCATTTTTAACTTTAAATGAAGAGCAAGCGCGTCTACAAGCTAAAGCACTTGATGAAAAGCCTTGGGATGAGTCTCGTGGAATCCTTGCTGGTATGCCTATTGGTGTAAAAGATAATATCGTTACAAAGGGTCTTCGTACTACTTGTGCGAGTAAAATTCTTGAGAACTTCAATCCAATTTATGATGCGACAGTTGTAACGAAATTAGCTCAAGCTGAAAGCATTACGATCGGAAAATTAAATATGGATGAATTTGCAATGGGTTCATCTAATGAAAATTCTGCGTTCGGTGGTACTCGTAACCCTTGGAATACTGAATACGTACCAGGCGGAAGTAGCGGTGGGTCTGCAGCTTCAGTAGCTGCTGGAGAAGTATTATTCTCTTTAGGTTCTGATACAGGTGGATCAATCCGTCAACCAGCTTCATTTTGTGGAGTTGTTGGTTTAAAACCTACATATGGTCGTGTATCTCGTTCTGGTTTAGTAGCATTTGCTTCTTCACTAGACCAAATTGGACCAATTACTAGAAATGTAGAAGATAATGCATTGTTATTACAAGCAATTTCAGGATTAGATGCAAGTGACTCAACTTCAGCTAATGTAGAAGTTCCTTCATTTGCTAAGGCGTTAACAGGTGATGTAAAAGGTCTTCGTATCGCTGTACCTAAAGAATATTTAGGAGAAGGCGTTGGTGAAGAAGCTCGTGCATCTGTTATGGCTGCTTTAAATTTATTAGAAAGCCTAGGTGCTACTTGGGAAGAGGTTTCATTACCACATTCTAAATACGCATTAGCTACATATTATTTAATTTCTTCATCTGAAGCATCTGCTAACTTAGCTCGTTTCGATGGTATTCGCTACGGTCACCGTGCAGCTGATGTAGAAAACTTAATTGATCTTTATAAGAAAACTAGAGCTGAAGGCTTTGGAGACGAAGTAAAACGTCGTATCATGTTAGGTACTTATGCATTAAGTTCTGGTTACTATGATGCTTACTATAAAAAAGCTCAACAAGTTCGTACATTAATAAAAGAAGATTTCGAGAAAGTATTTGAAAACTATGATGTTATTATTGGCCCAACTACACCAACTCCTGCATTTAAAGTAGGCGAAAAAGTAAGTGATCCAATGACAATGTACGCAAATGATATTTTAACGATTCCTATTAACTTAGCGGGTGTACCTGCGATTTCTGTTCCTTGTGGTTTCCATAATGGTCTTCCATTAGGATTACAAATTATCGGTAAACATTTTGATGAGTCTACAATTTACAGAGTTGCCCATGCATACGAGCAAGCAACTGACTTTACAAAACAAAGACCACAACTATAAGGAGGCGCGGGAAAGATGAATTTTGAAACGATAATCGGTTTAGAAGTACACGTAGAATTAAAAACAAAATCAAAAATCTTCTCACCAAGCCCTAATGCGTTTGGTGCAGAACCAAATACAAACACTGGTGTAATTGATTTAGGTTACCCAGGTGTGTTACCAGTATTAAATGAAGAAGCTGTAAACTTTGGTATGAGGGCAGCAATGGCGTTAAATTGTGAAATTGCAACTGAAACAAAGTTTGACCGTAAAAACTACTTCTATCCTGATAATCCAAAAGCTTACCAAATCTCTCAATTTGATAAGCCGATTGGTGAAAATGGATGGATTGAAATTGAAGTTGGTGGCAAAAAGAAACGTATCGGTATTACGCGCGTTCATTTAGAAGAGGATGCTGGAAAGTTAAATCATACAGATGAAGGTTATTCATTAGTAGACTTTAACCGTCAAGGAACTCCATTAATTGAAATCGTTTCTGAGCCGGATATGAGAACTCCTGAAGAGGCTTATGCATATTTAGAAAAACTTAAGTCAATTATTCAATTCAGCGGTGTATCAGATGTAAAAATGGAAGAAGGATCACTTCGTTGTGATGCTAATATATCTTTACGTCCATTTGGACAAGAAGAATTCGGTACAAAAGCAGAATTAAAGAACTTAAACTCATTTGCTTTCGTTCAAAAAGGACTAGAGCACGAACAAGTTCGCCAAGAAAAAGTATTATTATCTGGCGGAGTAATCCAACAGGAAACGCGTCGTTACGATGAAGCTACAAAGACTACAATCTTAATGCGTGTAAAAGAAGGATCGGATGATTACCGTTACTTCCCAGAGCCAGACTTAGTTGAACTATACATTGATGATGAGTGGAAAGAACGTGTTCGCCAAAGTATTCCGGAGCTTCCAGATGCTCGTCAAAAACGCTATGTAGACCAATTAGGTTTACCAGCATACGATGCAATGGTATTAACTTTAACAAAAGAAATGTCTGATTTCTTCGATGAAACAGTAAACAATGGTGCAGATGCAAAATTAGCATCTAACTGGTTAATGGGTGAAGTTTCAGCGTACTTAAATAAATCACAAAAAGAACTACATGAAGTTGCTTTAACGCCTGAAAACTTATCTAGTATGCTTAAGTTAATTACAGACGGTACAATCTCTTCTAAGATTGCGAAAAAAGTATTCACTGAGTTAATCGAAAACGGTGGAGACGCAAATGAAATTGTAAAAGCGAAAGGTTTAGTACAATTATCTGATGAAGGCGCTCTTCGTAAAATCGTTATCGAAACTCTTGATGCTAACCCACAATCAATTGAAGACTTTAAAAATGGTAAGGACCGAGCTATTGGCTTCCTTGTTGGTCAAATGATGAAAGCGACTAAAGGCCAAGCGAATCCACCACTATTAAATAAGATCTTAATGGAAGAAATTCAAAAAAGATAAGATTTTCAATACAAAAAACTACGGACTATAAGCTCCGTAGTTTTTTTGTACATTTAAAGTCAAAATGACTCAATAATATGGTTGGCTTGTTGGTGCATACAAAAGGATATCCACTTTACTGTTGGATCGTTATATAATCCTGTTACATGAATTAATAAAGAAAAACAGCCAGCACCTAGTATATTTCCAATGTAAGTTATAAGCCACAAATTTAGCACCTCAAGCCAATTCATTCTTCCTCTTATGGCAGTATAGGCAAAATAAAATATGTTTCCTATAAATAGATCAGCTCCACCGTATGCAATAAGAAGAATGGCGACAGTAATTGTTATAGCAGCCATTGGGTAGGCAAAAGGTGTATACGTAGCATGAAAGAAATTACTTGATTTAAATGCTACGATAACCCCGAAGCCTATAAACATACTAGCCATTATTGCTCTTAATAAAAAACGCAAAACACTATCTCGATAAATTTTTAACTTTTTTAGAGCAAAATACTCTACATTCACGAACGGTTTGTTATCCATCTCATTATCAATCCTTAATTCTACTTTAATGTTTTTATCATCAATATGTACTATAATGATTAAGTTGTTCAAAACGGTAGAAAAATATAGCAAAGAAACGAATGTAATATAAATTTAATATAATATAATATTGCTTTTCAATATGGGTTTGAACATGCTTTAGAAAGGTAAAAATAGATAAGTAAATGGAAAAAGTTTACTACAAAATCTTTTTAGGTTAGGATATAAGTTAGAGAACTTAAATAAATAAGTAGGATGGTTAATGATGAAACGTGCAAGAATTATCTACAACCCTACTTCTGGTCGTGAAATTTTTAAGAAAAAGCTTCCCGATGTGTTGCAATTGTTCGAGCAAGCGGGTTATGAAACCTCTTGTCATGCAACAACTGGTGCAGGTGATGCGACAATGGCAGCAAGAGAAGCATGTGAACGAAAATTTGATTTAGTTGTAGCTTGCGGTGGAGATGGAACACTTAATGAAGTCATTAGTGGTATGGCAGAACAAGAATATCGACCAAAGTTAGGATTAATCCCAGTTGGGACAACAAATGATTTTGCTAGAGCAATTGGTGTGAATGTTTCAATTATGGAAGCGGCTGAAGTCATAACAAATGGGCAAACTGTGCCTCTTGATATTGGAAGAGTTGATGATAAATATTTTGTAAATATTTTAGCTGCCGGTAAAATTACAGAATTAACATATGAAGTACCTAGTAAACTAAAAACAATGTTAGGACAGCTAGCATATTATTTAAAAGGTATTGAAATGTTACCAAGAGTTAAGCCTACACGATTAAAAATTGAGTATGATGGAAAAGTATTTGATGAAGAAGCATTTTTGTTCTTATTATCGAATACAAATTCTGTTGGTGGATTTGAAAAAATTGCACCTGAAGCAAGTATTAATGATGGACAATTTGACTTATTAGTCTTAAAGAAATCAAATATAGCTGAAATCATCAGAGTATGTGCTCAGCTATTAAGTGGCCAGCATGTACAAAATGAACATGTTCTTTATACTAGAGCAAGCCATTTGAAAATTATGTCTGATGATAAACTACTATTAAATATTGATGGTGAGTACGGTGGAGAAACACCATGTACTGTCGATATGCTTTACAACCACCTAGAAATCTATGTACCATAATAAGTGAAATAGTAGTAAATACTAGAAAAAGTAACCACGGTAGTTAACGTGGTTATTTATTTTGTATAATGAAATGGTTTAATAAAAGGTTGAAAGGTAGGTAAGGGACTTGTCGAAAAGAGTGTTACCTGTAGAAAAGAATCAATTAATAGATGTTGAATTTATCGATTTAACTCATGAGGGACATGGAGTTGCAAAGGTGGATGGATATCCGATTTTTGTACCAAATGCACTCCCTGGTGAAAAAGCACAAATTAAGGTGCTAAAAACAAGTAAAGGCTTTGGGTTCGGTAAAATCATTGAATTCCAAAAAGAAAGTGATGTTCGAGTAGAACCGATTTGTTCGATTTACAATCAATGTGGTGGTTGTCAAACTCAACATATGAGCTATGAAGGCCAACTTGAGGCGAAACATAAACAAGTAGTAGAGGTTGTAAAAAGAATTGGAAAACTTGATGACGTAGTAATCCACCCAGTGTTAGGCATGGAAAACCCATGGAGTTATCGTAACAAAGCACAAGTTCCTGTAGGGGATCTAGAAGGTGGATTAGTTGTTGGTTTCTATCAAAAGAGAAGCCATGAAATTATTCCAATGAATGAATGCTACATTCAAGGAAAAGAAAATGATGAAATGATCCAAACTGTGAAGGATCTTTGTGAAGAATTAAAAATCGAGCCATACGATGAAGTTGGCCACAAAGGACAATTGCGTCATATTATGGCACGCTATGGTTACTATACAAATGAATCAATGCTAGTTCTTGTTACTAATAAAGTGAACTTTGCTCAAAAAGACGAATTAATAGCTAGAATTGTTGAAAAATATCCAACAATTACAAGTATTATTCAAAATGTAAATAATGAAAAAACAAATGTGATTCTTGGAAATCAAACAATTGTATTATACGGAAGTGAAACAATCAAAGATAAAATTGGTGATATCACTTTTGAAATATCAGCTCGATCATTTTATCAAGTAAACCCTACACAAACTAAGGTTTTATATGATAAAACACTCGAGTATACAAACTTAAACGGTAGTGAAACAGTTATTGATGCATACTGTGGAATCGGTTCAATATCTTTATTTTTAGCTCAAAAGGCTAAAAAGGTTTATGGTGTTGAAATTGTACCAGAGGCAATTGAAGATGCGAAACGAAATGCTATGATTAATGAGATGACAAATGTTGAATTTGAAGTAGGGAAAGCTGAAGAAGTTATACCTAATTGGTACAAGCAAGGTATTACAGCTGAAGTATTAGTTGTAGATCCTCCAAGAAAAGGTTGTGACGAGGCTTTATTAAATACAATCATTGATATGAAGCCAGGCAAAGTAGTTTATGTATCATGTAATCCTGCTACATTAGCAAGAGATTTACGAGTACTTGAAGACGGTGGTTATAAAACAGTAGAAATACAGCCAGTGGATATGTTCCCACATACTAGTCACGTGGAAGCTGTCGCAAAATTAGTACTAAATTAAGGGAACAGACACTAAGTTTTTGAACCTGATGTCCTTCTAAAGTTCTTCAGTTTTGTAGCAAAACCTTTATTAACTTGGATCACTGGATTGCTATTTGATGGCGTGGAGATAATAAGGGAATGAAGATACAAGTGTAAGCAAGGGCTTCTTGCTTTTTAATTTTGGGATAGGAGAATGGACTGGAATCCCATAATGAGAGGATTTGAAATTTAATATGAAAGATAATTTTTGGCGCGATTTACCGCGACCGTTTTTTATACTGGCACCAATGGAAGAAGTAACGGATGTTGTATTTCGTCACGTTGTAAGTGAAGCAGCCAGACCAGATGTGTTTTTCACAGAGTTTACAAATAGTGAGAGTTATTGTCACCCAGAAGGAAACAAAAGTGTGCGTGGGCGTTTGGCTTTTACAGAGGATGAACAGCCGATGGTAGCTCATATATGGGGTGATAAACCTGAATTTTTCCGACAAATGAGTATTGGTATGGCAGAACTTGGGTTTAAAGGTGTGGATATCAATATGGGCTGTCCTGTACCTAATGTGGCAGGGCACGGAAAGGGAAGCGGCCTGATTCGCCGTCCAGAAGTT
Source organism: Bacillus sp. AFS029533 (assembly GCF_002585125.1). Lineage (NCBI taxonomy): Bacteria > Bacillati > Bacillota > Bacilli > Caryophanales > Bacillaceae > Bacillus > Bacillus sp. AFS029533. Next base: position 35,224 of record NZ_NUQC01000017.1, read on the forward strand.
GCAGCAGAATTAATACAAGCAGCAAAAGCAGGAGGATTACCTGTAAGTGTGAAGACAAGGCTTGGTTTCTCTGAGGTAGACGAATGGCGCGACTGGCTAACTCACATTTTGAAACAAGACATTGCCAATCTGTCAATCCATCTTCGTACAAGAGATGAAATGAGCAAAGTGGATGCACATTGGGAATTAATACCGGAGATAAAGAAACTTCGTGACGAAGTGGCACCAGATACACTCTTAACGATCAATGGGGATATTACTGACCGTCAAATTGGTTTAAAGCTCGCTGATCAATACGGTATTGATGGGATTATGATTGGCCGCGGTATTTTCCATAATCCGTTTGCTTTTGAAAAGGAGCCGACAGAACATAGCAGTAAGGAACTACTTGATCTCTTAAGATTGCATATGGATCTTCATGATAAATATTCACATTTAGAGCTCCGTTCGTTCAAGGCTCTTCATCGCTTTTTTAAGATATATGTCCGTGGGTTTAGAGGGGCAAGTGAATTAAGAAATCAATTAATGAGTACATCATCAACAGATGAAGTACGTGCAATGCTTGATAACTTTGAGTCAAAGTATCTTGATGGAATATTGGAACTGTAAAATTGTCAGCCCTAGTGTTGTCAATTACAGTCTGCACATATAAATACAGATAAAAAGTACTCTTTAGAGTAGACACTTAAAGGTCTAACTATAGGGTACTTTTTTTGTTTTCATTTATATAATCTCCAATTCTAAACCTTGACGAGTTGTTCACATTGAATAAGTGGTTTTTTTCCTTTACATGAAGAAAATATCCACCTAGTAAATGAGAAATGTTTATTTTACAATTAATGCAACTATACATCCATAACAAATTTGAAAAATTAAGATGAAATAAGAAACGAAGAAGAATGAATTTAAAGCTACATGTAAAAGTAGATTGGTACGATAACTTATTAGCTTAACGAAAGGGTGGATCAACACATAATGAATAGATTGATAATCGGAATGGACGGCGGAGGAACGAAAACGAGAGTGGTGGTCAAAGAACGCTTAAACGGAGAAACATTATTTGATAAAAATTTTGGAATGTCCAATTATAACAACATCGGCGTAGAAGGGCTTAGACCAGTATTTAGTGAAATATATGAATCGCTTGTTTCTTATTTTGGAGAGCGCATACAAAATGCGATTCTTGTATTAGGCTCTGCGGGGGTAGATCGACCGAAAGATATTGATATCTATTTGAATGCATTAAAAGAAAGTGGTTTTACTTGTCAGTTAGAAGTAGTGAATGATGCAGAAATTGCTCTTGTTGGTGGGAACGGAGATCGAAAAGATGCTTTGATGATTGCTGGAACAGGCTCCATTGTTATGGGAGTAGACTCAAAAGGAAATACAATACGCTCAGGCGGATGGGGCGGATTAATAAGTGATGAGGGTGGAGGTTTCCAGATTGGTTTACTTGCAATCGCGGCTGTTATGAATGAGTACGACAAAGTAATTGCTCCTACTTCATTTACCGAAAAATTGCTCGCTCATTTTAAGTTGGATTCTCCGGAAGATTTTATGGATTTATTATACTTGGAAGATACAATTCCCGTAGATAAGGTAGCTTCATGTACCCCAATCGTTTTAGAGGCATGGGTAAAAGGTGACGATGCTGCTCGTACAATTGTTGAAGGAGAACTAGATAAGTTGGTTCGTTTAGTCATTGGAATCAGCCGACAAATGGGTTCAATTAATTTTCGCCTATCTGTGGCAGGAAGTTTGCTGACGAAATCAGCTGAGTATTTCGATACACTAAAGGATAAGTTAAGTGTGGCTTTACCCCAAGTTGAACTTTCTGCACCTCTTTATGATCCAGTTTTCGGTGCCATCATTATTGGTGAGAAATACAAGTAATTCAAAATAAAAATAAAGGAATGGCGATCGAATATGCGTGAAATAGGAATTAGTGTATATCCCAACTTTTATCCTTTAGATCAAATCAAAGATTATTTAGAAAAGGCACAATCATTAGGCTTTAAAAAGGTATTTGTTTCACTGATTTTAAATAATCATGGTTTTGAAGGTGCAATAAATGTAAATGCGGACACTTGGAATGAATTATTTAGTTATTGTAATAAACTAAATATGACTGTGTCAGCTGATATGAATGATGAAGTTTTCAGTGAATTAGGTTGTACATTAACTGACCTTACAGCTTTACAGAATATGGGCATCACAAGGCTCCGCATCGATGGAGGGTTCACGAGTGAAGAAGTTGCGCTTCTTTCAAAAAATAAACAGGGAATTCAAATAGAAGTAAATGCTTCAATGTCTTCTTCTAATAATCAAAATGGAAACGCTTTACGCGAATGTCGTGAGTTTTTAGAAACAATCGAACGAGAAGGAAATATCGGACAACTAACAGCTTGTCATAATTTTTTTCCTCTACCAGATACAGCATTGTCTTTAGAAGACATACGCTCCATTAACAATATGTTTGCTTTATTCGGTGTGCCAGTCGGAGGGTTTGTTGCTTCGCAGCTTTCTCCTAAAGATTTACACCATTTAGGTCATGGAGTTTGTACAATTGAAAAACACCGCTTCTTGCCTAGTCATATTGCCATGCTAGAGTTATTTGCAAATTGTTTTAATGATGTGTTAATTGGAGACTCATTTGCAGATCTTTCAGAGCTCAATGAAATGGCTAGATGTTACAAACAAGATTATATAGAAATTCCAGTTGTTTTTAATCAGTTTGTTCCCGAACAGACAAAGGTGAAAATTAGCGAGCAGGTTCTTATTTCAAGAGTAGATCAACCAGCAAATCTCATTCGTGCAACTGATACAAGGGGAATGGAAGTACCTCATTGCTACTGTGCTCCAAGAAAGAAATATACAGTTTCTATTTTAAATAATCGAAGTGCACAATATGAGGGAGAGGTACAAATTTCATTAAAAGATTTAGGACAATCTGTTGAACATAATGTCATTGGATTTATTCATCCTTTTGCATACGATTTAATGCCTTATTTATTAGCAGGCAAAAATAAATTTCGATTAGTTGAATATAAGTAAAAAATTTTTATAGTCGAGGTATTAGAATGGTAAAAAGTGCAGTAATTCTTGCGGCAGGCAAAGGGAGTAAACTAAATCCTTTCAACGCAGTTCGCTCCAAAACAGCAATAAAAATCGCTGGTAAACCATTAATACGTTTTAATATTGAATCCATTGTAGCAATGGGGATAGAAGAGATTGTTGTTGTCGTTAATGAGGAACATCAAAGAGAGATTGAGAATCTTCTATTCGACATGGATAATGTTAAATTTGTAGTTGATCAATCAAATTTAGGAAGTGCAGAAAGCTTAGTTATGGGAGTTGAGAAACTTTCAAGTACTAAGGAGTTTCTTGTTCTTTACGGTGATACAATCGTCGAACAAAAGGATCTTGAGCAATTGGCTAATTCGAACAAACCTACTGTTTTGTTGAAAAAATTAGAAGAATCATCAAGGAATTGGATTGGTGCGAGTATAAAGGATGGATTTGTTCAGTCAATCGGTGCTCATTACCGTGGTGACAGTATTACCCATCAATTCGCGGGATTTCTTTTTGATGAGTCATTACTAGATGATGCGAGAAGAACGCCCGACTATTTTCCGAATGTCAAAGTAGGAGTGGGTGTTCCGAAAGAACGATACGTCGAAGCTGCTCTTCTAAAATCACTTGAGAAAACAAAATTACAAGCGATTGAGTGTAATGGCTATTTCTTTGATATCGATAAGCCTTGGCATATGTTAGAAGCGAATGAATATATGGTGCATCATTTTTGTAATGCAATAAAAGAAAACGAACTAGCAGAAGGCGCGACGATTTCTAAAAATGCAACCATTCATGGTCACGTAAAGCTTGGTAAGAATTCCTCAATTGGTGATCGGGTTGTTATTCACGGTAACCTAATTGTAGGTGATAATACAATCATCGATAACGGTGCAATTTTCAATGGCAATGCTGTTATTGGCGATCATACTGCCATTCGTAATTATTGTATGATTTATGATGGAGTTGCAATTGGATCACATTGTATTTTCGACCACTGTTCAGAGTTCCTTGGCGGAATGGTAATGGATAAAGTATATCTTTACCACTATGGCGAGTTTTATGGCGCAATAGGCAGTCATACGGATATTGGTGCAGCAACGGTTTGTGGGACATTACGCTTTGATGACGGTGAAACTGAGCACTCAGTAAATGGACGGAAAGAAATACCCTTACATTTTTCAAATGCAGCTTATCTTGGTGATTATTGTAGAACTGGTGTGAATACGATTATTATGCCAGGATGTAAAATAGGGGCTTATAGTGTATTAGGAGCAGGTGCAATCATCGATAAAGATATTGAACAAAATAGTCTTGTTTTCGTAAAACAAGATTTAGTTATAAAAAAATGGAGTGAAAAGAAGTACGGTTGGTAAATTTATTAAATCAAAGAAGGTATTTATTTATGGAGAATTATTTTAAGTATGTGATGGCAAATCTCGAAAAACTCTATACGACACAAAATCAAAACATTGACCATGCAGCAACTTGTATTTTTGATGCCATTCAAAATGGTGGCCGCTTTCTTGTTACTGGTTCGGGTCATTCACATATGTTTGCAGAAGAATTTTATGTAAGAGCAGGTGGATTTGCGGATGTCTCTCCAATTTTGCCGAATGAGTTTTTTTTACATGACCATCCATTAAAAAGTACTGTAATCGAACGAATAGAAGCTTATGCAAAGGTAATTTTTGATTTATACAAAATAAGCTCAAAGGATATTCTTGTGATTGCTTCCAATTCGGGGAGAAATGGAATGACGGTTGAACTTGCAAAAATGACACAGGAATGCGGTGCAAAGGTAATTGCTTTTACAAATCCAAATCATCCAGAAGGCTCAAAATCAAGACATAGTAGTGGAAAATATCTTTGCGAATTTAGTGATGTAGTTATAGATAATTGTACCGGTCTTGGGGATGCTGCCTTTTATGTAGAAGAAGCAAATACAGGTATGGGTGCAACTTCCACAATAGCTGGAGCTTTTGTTGCTCAATCCATTTCTATATTATTAGCAAAAAAATATCATCAAGCTGGATTAAAACCACCTGTGTTTAAAAGTTCGAATGTAGATGGTGGAGATGAATGGAATAAAGAGTTGTTTGCTAAGTATTATGGTGTTTAATAATTAATCGAATAGCTAAAAGATTGATCTTACTTATTAGCTCGCTTTTGCGTTCTCAGTTTATGGGAGCGCTTTTTCACGTTTGAATGGTCATAAAGTGTTAACCTCGTCTTACAGAATTTCTAATACAACGTTAAGAAATGCTTAAAACAATAAAAAGCCAAATTCCTTGATCTTAGTGCTTTTATGCTAAGATAAGGATTTTTTTTGTATACAAAAGAATTAGAAACGATTGGTGCTAGTAAAATGTTCCTGTATTTTGTAGTAGGGCTTAGGTCGTATCATAGCATTGTAAGTATATATGACATATGAACTACGCTGGTTTGTTTTAAATTGCGAACTATTTTGGAAAAATTCAAACTGTTAAATAGATTTACTGGAAAGTAAACTTAAAATACTAGATTAGGCATCTAGGGTGGTGAGGTAATGTATGCGAAGAGATTTAATTTTGCAATATTTGTATCAAAAAGGAAAATCACTAACTTCACAGGAACTTGAATCAGAATTCGCTATTTCAAATCGTACATTACGAAATGAATTGAAAGAATTAAACGCGATTGGAGAAAAGTCTGGATTTGTGATTCAGAAAAAACGTGGTGAGGGCTATTTACTTCATATAGAAAACCAAGAGTTGGTCCAAACATATATGAAAGAAATAGACGGGGCATTAGCACCAGATTTACCTCGTGTTCGAGTGAATAATATTATTATGCTTTTGCTTCAAACGACTGAGTTTCAAACGATCGATCTGTTTGCTGATAGTCTAATGATTAGCAGATCGACAGTTTTTACCGACATGATTGAAGTTGAAAAGCAAGTAAGGATTTTTGATTTAAAAGTAGAAACAAAATCACGTTATGGAATTCGTTTACTTGGGGATGAAACGAATTTTAGAAGAGCGTTTTCCTACTTTCTAAGTCAAAAAGAAACAGGGTTATTAAAGAAGTCAAATTATCAAACTTTTGAGAAAGCGTTTCCGTTTGAGGAAATTCGAGCTGTTTTGAGTGAAGAAGTACAGAATAATCAATTGAAATTAAGTTATTTTGCACTTGAGAATATTTTAGTGCATATCCAAGTACTCTCGTTTCGAGTAACTCAACACAACTTTATCTTGCCTAATCAAGAAAAAAAGTTAGATGTTTCTCTAATTAAACCGTCATTTATGAATATAGCAAAGAGAATTTGTGAAATTCTTTCTGAACTATATCATGTCGTATTACCAGGGAGTGAAATAATCTATTTAGCTGCCCATATAAGTGGTAAATCGAGTGTAGACGATATTGAGGAACATGAAAAAAATGACTTAAAACAAAAACTAAAGAATTGTTTAGAAAGATTAGATCAAACATTCTTAACTCAGTTTTCAGGTGATCAGCAACTTTTAAATACGATGATCATGCACATGTATCCACTGTTAAGAAGATTATATTTTAATTTAAAGCTTACGAATCCTTTAATAGATGATGTTTATAGTAGGTATTCGGATGTGTTTATGATTGCATTAAATTTTTCTGAAATGATAAAGGAAATATGGGGATTTGAACTTTCTAGTGACGAAATGGGTTATATTACAATGCATTTAGCAGCTCATGTGGAAAGGGAGAAGCAAAAACAATTAAGTTCTTACAAAAAAATTCTACTATCTTACGGATTAGGAGCAGGGTCGGCTGATTTAATGAAAATGAAACTTGAGACACTTTTCCAAGGGGCAAAAATTGACGTCGTTTTGTATAGTGAGCTTCAATCGTTAAAGTTAGAAGATTATGACTTATTAGTTTCATCGACTTCGATTCCATTTGATAATATTTCGATTCCGTATATTCAAGTAGCACCAATACTAACTGAAACGGATGTTCAAAGAATTCGTCGAACGCTTACTAGATACCCGGCTAATAAAGTTAAAGAAGATGTACCGACACTTTTATCTTTATTTCATCCAGATTTGTTTTATATAGAAGAAAGCAAAGAGTCGTTTGACTACAAAGCATTTATTAAAGAAAAGGCAAAAAGCGTTGTTGAACTAGGATTTGCAGCACCTAACTATCCAGCTTTAGTTGTCGACCGTGAAGAAAAAATATCGACGATACTGCAAAATGGAATTGCTGCGCCACATGCATTAAAAATGGTTGCGATACAGGATTCGATCAGTGTGGTGATTTTTAAAAATCCGCCAACAATCGATGGGAAAGTTGTACAAATCTTATTTTTGATTAATCTTCGTGCCGGAGACTTGTTTTTACACAAAGAGTTAAGTCGATTATTTTTACATTTAATGGACCACCCCGAGACGAAGCAGAAAGTATTAAAATCAAATAATTTTAACGATTTTCAGTATGAAATTTCAAAAATCTTGTTTCAATATGGTTCGTAGCAGTTTAGCGATCATTCTAACAATCAAAGTAAGTAGGATGATCGCTAATAGAAACGAATCAACTTCATGCTATCATTTGTCCTTTTTAGATAATCTTGAAAACGGTTACTTAATTAAAAAAGGTGTTCTTCGATTAGAAAATTAATTAAATAAATTATTTTGGAGGAAGATAAATGAAAAGAAATAAATGGTTTTTAGGTAGAGCACTTCCAGCTTCTGTACTAGCGGCATCAATGTTTGCAACTCCATTTAGTGGCGTTGTTGCAAAAGCTGCACCAACTATTACTACTCAATCAGTAGCGCCAATCTCAACTGGCACTAAGATTTTTATGAATACTACACAAATCACTCATGCAAAACCAAGTGGATTAGATACAACCAAGCCAGTAAAATGGACAACTTCTGATCCTTACGTTGCATATGTTGATACGATTGGTAACGCAAAAGGTGATTATAGTGGAAAGATTTTAGGTGTATCTGGTGGATCTGCAATTATCACAGGTACTGGAGTAGATTTAAGTGGTAATGCAGCAACTGTGAATATTACGGTTTCTGTAATTGAGACGCAGGCATCTACTAATCTTGAAAAGGTAGTTTACTATTACAATGCGGGAGATTCGAAAATTCCTGCTGCTCTTTCATCATCTAATTTGCAAACAACAAATATTCCAACTGCTCCATCAGGAACTAAGTTTCCGTCTAAAAACTATGTTGGCTATGTTAATGGAGAAAATGGCGTAAAATGGTTAGTTTCAAAGGATACTTTAATTAAATCAAATGGCAACGTTAATTTTGGTGAAGAAAAAGATCATCCTGTCACTACTGGTATCGTATCCGATGCAATTACACTATATGATCCAAACTTAGCTCCAGCTGATCAAATTCAATATTTACAAGGTGGAAGATATATTCCTCAAACTGGTGAAAATTCAGGTTCAGGAGTCGATAAAAACGGAAACCCGACTCAATTTAACGCCAAAGAAGTAATTACAAACATTATGTCTGATGGAAATAATGGTCTTTGGATTCTAGGCGAGAAAGGAAATGCTACTCATATTGTAAGAAAGCAAATGTCCCTAATGGGCAAATCATTAGTTCAAGAAGAAATTTCTAGAAACTACGCAGATCGATTTGGATTCCAATCTGGTTCTATGAGTTTTGCTAATAAGGATAATATGATTAAAGCTCTTATGACTGCAGATAAAGATGCTATAAGCTCAATTTCTGATACAGATAATGATGGTTTATGGACAACAATGTACGCTTCAGGTGAAATTTGGAGATACAACTACATGAAAGAAAATTTTGGTGAAAAAGATGCTAGAACAATAGATGCAAAAGCTTCTGCAATTCGTGCTGTTGAAGCCATCGTAACGCTTGGTTATGTATCTGGAACGCAGTTAAAGGTACCTTCAAAAGACAATGTTAACGATGTTGTTTATGTTGTTAACTCACTTGGTGGAAACGTAAAGACAATTGACGAAGGAAAAAAATGGCTTGCAGATAACGAAGGTAAACCAGTATTCGTTGACAATGATGGGAAGTATACGTTAGACACAACAGGAAAACCTGCTTCTGCTGGCTTCTTTGCTAGATCATATAAAGTAGAGGGCAGCAACAATGGTTCTACGACTGCAGAAAGCAAATCATGGGACCAAGCTTGGCTTCAAAAAAGTGCAGGAACTACGACTGATGTTAACGGAAATACAGTTAAATATTCTGTTCCAGGTAAAATCAGTGGAGGGACTGCTGGAATCAAAGCGTATGACACTGTTGCTGTACCAAAACGTTTAACGAATATTGTAAATGAGCAAAATCCTAATTTAGATGATGCAACAAAAGCTTTAGACTCAAACAAAGTCTATTATAAAGCAACAACGTCTACAGACGAATTGGTAGGTCATTACTTCACATTAGACCTAGCTTATAACACGTTTAAAGATAGTGATCCTGAATTAGCGGCTCTTGTGAAAAATGATTTAATTAATCATACAAATGCAATGGTTTTAAACAACTATTATCAAGTAAGTGTTACTGGGGAGAACCCAATTGAATCTCGTTTCAATGGAACAGCTCCTGGAAATGGATTAAATGCTCCTTCAGCACCAACTAAATGGGCTAATTTAAATCCAGAATTCCTTGACGGTGTATCAAATGCATGGGGTAGAAATGACTATGAAGATGGTCCATTAAATGCAACATTAGCATTACAAATGCTTGTAGCTGCAAGAGATATGGGCGGTTATACGCCAGAAGAAAAAGCTGCACTTGAAGCACAAGGTGTTGCAGTAATTTCTCCACTTGATTTTGCAAACGAATACAAAGTAATGAATGGTGTCAAAGCGTCTACAACAGCTTCAGAGCACAATGATTATGAAACAAGATATCCAAAGTCTTATAACTCAACTTCATTACTTGATATGTCATTACAGTACCACTCTAGATACTTTGGTATTTCTGCTCATAACGGAGACGATATTGGCGTAAGTGGTGTATCTTACGAGTCATACATGAACTATTCTGATGAAGAAGAAGCTGCACTATCATACTACACATTATCTCATCATGCTGAGAAAGAGAACGCTAAAGGGATCTTAGATGGTATGAACCAATGGTGGTTCAATGAAAAGAGAGAGAAAAATCCATTTATGTCAACTTTCTACGCAGCTTCTCTAGGTGCATTGAAAGAAAAAGGATTTAGTATAGGAAGTTCAACGGTTGACCTTGCAGGTTCAACATGGCAAATGACACGTATTCCAAATAACTTCATGAACTGGGATGTTCTTTCTGCAAACAGAAATGACGTAACGCACGTGACACCTGATTTAATGGTTGATCAATTAATTCCACGTGATGAAGTGATGATGTCTAAATACAATACAAATATTTTCGGAACAATGGATCGTAGAACAATTGATTCTGGTAACAGCTTATCAATGGAATCATCAACTGTAACATCTATGCCTTATTGGTTAACTCAAAACCCTGAGGATGCTGTATATGTAGAAGGTTTAGGTTCAAAAGTTACTGCGCCAGTAAATAACGGAACAGAAAGTATTAATTATCCAACGAATGTAGCAGCTATGAATCCAAATGCTAAATATAACGAAGACACACATACATTTACGATTAATGTTGGTGACTCTGTTAAATTGGATGCTAAAACAACAGGATATACTAACAATGTATCTTGGTTAACGAATTCTTGGGATTTAGCTGGATATAACAATGGATTACCAACGCAAATCAATGCTGATTCAAATGTATCTCAAGTTCTTGATTTAAGAACTTTAGCAGCTTACGGTGAAGTTGGTAATGTAAGTGCAGCAGGAATTAGTGTAGATGGTGTGCACTATGGTTCATACGCAACTGCTTTAAGACCAGGAACTAGTACAGTTACGGGCTATGTGATCGACGGATTCTTTAGAACACCGAAAAAAATCACTTACACAATCAAAGTTGTTGATCCAATGAAGTCAGCTGAAAAAATTGCTCCGACTGAGCTTGACAAGAACGCATTTGCATATCCAACTTGGTTAAAAGATGCAATGGCTGAAAAAGGGCTTAATACAGATGGAAACAAATATGTAGAAGTTAGTTACGAATCATCTTCACCAGACGATGTTGCTGTTGATGCGGATGGAAAAGTAACATACAACACTGATAAACCAGCAAACATTACTGCAACGGTTGTATACTCTGGAATGACATTGAACGGAGATCCACAATTTGCAAATGATAGCCACGTGATGACTTTTGTACGCACAGTTTCTAAAGATGCAAAACAAACAGTATCATTTGATTCACAAGGTGGGTCTGCAGTAGATCCAATCACTGCAACTTACAATGAAGCAATTACTTCTCCAACACCAACAAAAACAGGATATACATTCCTTGGTTGGTATAAAGATGCTTCATGTACTCAAGCTTGGAACTTTGCGACTGATAAAGTAACAGCATCTACTACACTTTACGCTAAATGGGGTATTGGCAAATACACAGTTACATTTAACAGTAAAGGTGGATCTAATGTAGCTACTATAACAGGAAACTATGATTCTATCATTGCGAAACCAGCTAATCCAACGAAAAAAGGATTTGTCTTTGCTGGATGGTACAAAGATGCTGGACTTAAAACTGCATGGAACTTTGCAACTGATAAGGTAAAAGAAAATACAACACTATACGCAAAATGGGATGTTGCTAAAGCAACAGGACTAAAAGCAACAAAAGCAAGTACAACTTCAATTAAAGTAAATTGGACTGGAGTAAGTGGTGTATCTGGTTATGAAATCGTTCGTGCTACTAAAAGCGATTTCTCTGACCAAATAACAAAAACAACTACAACTGGAACATTTAATGCAACAGGATTAGTTAAAGGTAAAACGTACTACTTTAAAGTTCGTGCTTTCACTCTTGATGGAAAAGTTAAAGTTTACGGTAGTTACACAACTGTTATACAATTCAAACTTTAAATCTTAAATATTAAAAAGAAATAAATTCTAAAAGGGATCTTGGTATATAGGGAATTACTGATTTACCAAGATCCTAATTCCTTAGAGAGGGGATAACGTAATGAACAGCAGCTTTTTTGAAAAAAAATTCTTACCGATCGCTTCGAAAATAGGTAATCAAAGACACTTACTTGCTTTGCGTGATGGTATTATGTTTGCAATGCCACTAATGATCATTGGTTCATTTTTCATTATCGTAGCTTGGTTAGAAGCAGATTGGTATCAAAACTTTATGTCAAAAGTATTTGGTGAAAATTGGAATGCATTTGGAGATATCGTTTATAACGGTTCAATGGGGATTATCGCATTAGTTGCAGTATTTGGCGTAGCTTATTCCTTAGCAAGTAGTTATAAGGTCGATAAAAAGAATATTGATGGAGTTCCAGCTGGGGTATTAGCATTAGCAAGTTATTTAATTGTTAATATTATGAGCACTTTCAAAGATGGTAAGGAAACTGTATCAGCATGGTCACCTGATCTTTTTGGTGCACAATACTTGTTTGTTGGATTAATCATTGCAATTATTACTGCTGAAATTTATCGTTACTTCTTACAAAAGAAGATCATCATCACTTTACCAGATACTGTGCCGCCTACAGTTTCACGTTCATTTACGGCTCTTATTCCTGGCTTTGTGATTATCCTTTTCTTCTTACTAGTTCGATACGGATTTAGTCATACTGGTTGGGGAGATTTTGCAACGTTTGTTCATAAAGTTGTGACACAGCCATTTACAATTTTAGGATCAACTTATGTTGGTACACTTGTCGCATGTTTAATGGAACACCTTTTGTGGAGTTTTGGTATCCACGGTTCATCAATCATCACGTCTGTTATGGAACCAATTTGGATTACAAATGCAGATGCAAACTTAGAAGCACTTAAAGCAGGTAAAACATTACCACATATCATTACGTATACATTCTATGAGAATGGAATTTGGATGGGTGGTTCTGGTGCTACTTTACCAGTTGCAATCTATATGACATTTTTAGCGAAGTCAAAACTTCTTAAGAAGGTAGGACGTCTAGCAATTGGGCCATCTATCTTTAACGTTAATGAGCCAATTATGTTTGGTGTTCCGATTGTTTTAAATCCATTTTTAATGATCCCTTATATTCTAGCTCCAGTAGCAGTATTAACAGTAACGTACTTTGGTACGGCAATGGGAATTTTCCCACATACAACTGGAACAATCATCCCTTGGACAACCCCATATTTCATAAGTGGTTATCTAATGACGGGTGGTAAGATTATGGGTGTAGTTATGCAATTGGTAGCTTTTGCAGTGGCTTCGATCATTTGGTTCCCATTCATTCGAATTTGGGATAAGAAAAATTTAGAAATGGAGAAAGCTAGTAAATAATTCTCCCAAGCAAATAGATAGATAATTGATTAGAAGAAGGGACTAAATCTTATGGAAAATCGACAAAAAATTATAACTTCGTTTCGATTGAAAAGAATCGGTGCCTTTGCCATTGATGCAATAATTGTTTCAATCATCTTGTCAATTGTGTATCGAATCACGGGACTTCCAAACTTTCCAGGAGTTCTAGCAAATATGATTGAACTTCAAAAATCAACTGCTAGTCAAGATGCAGCAGTAAAGGTAATGGCTCTTTTTAATGAAGCATTTCTCCAATCGCTTATAATCTATTTTTGTTATGACGTCTTAACAACCTTATTGTTAAGAGGATCGACAATTGGAAAGAAGATCTTTCGATTGAAGTTAACACGCATCAATAATAAAAAGGGAATACTTCCTTATGTATTACTAGTGATTGTTAGAAGTTTCTTTAAATTTTTGACGATGTTTATTTTTCAAGGTCTTCCGTTCTTTTTATCAGTTATTAGCATGTTTGCTAATAAAAAGTCATTAGCTGTGCACGATCGAATCGGTCGATTTGTCGTTATTAATAAGAATGAAATATAAAAAAACTTACTAAAGAAAGAGGAAATCATCATGAATATCTTACTTTGCTGTGCTGCAGGCATGTCAACAAGTCTAATCGTTTCTAAAATGGAAAAAGTTGCTGAATCAAAAGGGATTTCAGCACACATTTGGGCAGTTTCAGAATCAGTTGTTCGTTCAGAAATCGATGAAGCTGATGTGTTATTGTTAGGTCCACAAGTACGTTTCCTTTTAGAAGAAATGGAAGAAATCTGTGAAGAGAAAAACATTCCAGTTGAAGTAATTAATATGATGAATTACGGCATGTGCGATGGTGAAGCGATTTTAGAGCAAGCGATCAGTTTAATTGAAAACAAGTAGTAATTGTTGAGAAACGACTTTTCTGATCTTTGCTCAAGAAAAATACGATGAATACCTTAAAGGTAAAATTAGTAACCGTGGGGTTATGACGATAAAAAATTTTATTAATAAAGAGAGGAGGGCAGTTTCATGGTAAAAAATGAAACGGAAATTTTCACACTGATTCTTCATGGGGGAAATGGTCGAAGTGCTGCTATGGAAGCGATTCAAGCAGCAAAAAAACAAGACTTCGATTTAGCTCGCAAGAAATTGAAAGAAGCAGGTGATGCATTAAATGAGGCACACCATATCCAAACAACGCTTATTCAATCAGAGATTGGTGGCACTCCAACTGAGATTTCACTTTTAATGATTCATGCTCAAGATCACTTAATGAATGCAATGACTGTAAAAGACCTGGCAAAAGAGTTCGTTGACATGTATGAAAGGGGCCAAAAATAATGTCAAAGAAATTCAAAATCGTGACAATAGGTGGGGGCTCAAGTTATACACCAGAATTGGTTGAGGGAATTATTAAGCGCTATGAACAAATTCCAGTAACTGAGCTGTGGCTTGTTGATGTCGAAGCTGGACGCGAAAAATTAGAAACAGTTGGTGCACTAGCAAAACGTATGGTCAAAAAAGCAGGAGTACCAATGAGGATTCATCTTTCGTATAATCGTCGTGAGGCCCTTAAAGATGCTGATTTTGTTACAACACAGCTTCGTGTTGGACAACTAGCTGCACGAGCACTTGATGAAAGAATTCCACTTAAACATGGCGTAATCGGACAAGAAACAAACGGTGCAGGTGGATTGTTTAAAGCCTTACGTACAATTCCTGTTATTTTGGATATTTGTAAAGAAGTTGAGGAGCTATGTCCAAATGCTTGGATCCTAAACTTTACAAACCCTGCTGGTATGGTTACAGAAGCAGCATTAAGATATTCAAATATTAAGAGATTCATTGGTCTTTGCAATATACCGATCGGAATGGAAATGGGTGTTGCAAAACTATTAAATGTTGATCATTCGCGTGTTCGTATTGATTTTGCAGGTCTAAATCATATGGTATATGGTATAGAGGTTTATTTAGACGGAGTTAGTGTAAAAGAGCAAGTACTTGAAATGATTATGGATCCTGCTAATGCTAGTTTTGTAAAAAATATTGATGCTGAAGAATGGGCACCTGAATTCCTAAAAGCAGTCAATGTCATTCCTTGTTCTTATCACCATTACTATTACAAAACATCTGAAATGCTTGAACGAGCATTAAAAGATTTTGAATCGAATGAAACGCGTGCAGAAGTCGTGCAAAAAATTGAAGCATCTCTTTTTGAAAAATATAAAGATGAAGCGCTAGATATAAAACCACCTGAGCTAGAAAAACGTGGTGGAGCTTACTATTCTGATGCGGCTTGTCGTTTAATTTCATCTATCTATAATGATACGAGAGATATCCAACCATTAAACACAATGAACAAGGGAGCTATTTCAGGCTTACCGTATGACGGAGCAGTAGAAGTTAGCTGTGTCATTACAAAAGATGGTCCAATTCCACTGACAATCGGGGAATTACCAGTTCCAGTTCGAGGATTAATTCAAACGATTAAATCTTTCGAACAAACGGCAATTGAGGCAGCAGTTGAAGGAAGTCGCGAAAAAGCAATTCTTGCATTGACTATTAATCCACTTGTAGCAAATGATAAAGTAGCTGTAGCGATCGTTGACGAAATGCTAGAAGCGCATAAAGAATATTTACCAAGGTTTTTTAAATAAAACAAATGTTTACGGCAGTAAATCCATTGGGATGTGCTGCCTTTTTATTTTTTTAGCTTTTTTAATATATTTTGCTGCTTTAATAGAACCATTACCTAAACTGATTATTTGTCGAACAAACACTTCAATAGACTTAGTAAAGCCTTCATTATGTTCAAAAAATTCTATGAGTATATATCTAGAAAATTGAATATGTCTAGTACTTTAAAACTATAAAAAATACTCCAAAATGATAAATTTTTACATGAATTTACATATTTTTATTAAAAATACAAAAAAACTTTAAAAATTTTTAAAATATTAGGAATTTTATAAAGGAATTTTGACTCAAAAAAAGAATTATTTAATTTATCTATTATTCCTTAGAAACTTTATTAAAAAAATATTAAAAAGTATAGGTATTAATAGGATCAATAACGGTGAAAGGAGATATTAGGGGGTTATCTGGAAAAGATTTTCAGAGGTAATTTGACATGTTTTTGATTGAGAAGTTTTTTCAATGAATCTGTCGATATTCCTCGAATTACTAATTAAAAAACAGGGGAAGTTTTTTAAGAAAGTTTGTACTAATCTATTTCATATAAAATTTCTGGAGAGGAACTGAGAAATGACTAACAAAAAAAATCGTAAAATTACTACATACGCTTTGGCGTCTGCTCTTGCTCTTTCTAATTTAGCATTTGTATCACCAACTTCAGCTGAATCTTACCGACCAGGTGACTTAGCATCAAAGTTGGAACAAATTAAACAATCACAGGAAACAAAAGAACTACAAAATAAAAACAACTTATCTGATGCGAAAGCAAACTTAAAAGCTTCAGATAAAGTGCGTGTCATCGTAGAATTGGATGGACAATCACCAATTGAATACGCAACAAAACAAGGTAAATTGTTTAAAGACTTATCTGAAAGTCAAAAGTCTAGTCTTTATGCAAAAGTAGATAGTCAACAAAGTTCGGTAAAATCAAAGTTACAATCAAAAGGAATCAACATTAATTATAAAAAACAATTTACAACTGCATTTAACGGTTTCAGTGGTGAAGTTCAATTTGGTGATGTAGCAAAAATTGAAGCTACTTCTGGTGTCAAAAATGTCTATTTAGCAAATGAGTACAACCGCCCTACAGCTGAACCATCTACTCCAGATATGACGAAGAGTCATCAATTTATCCAGTCTAAAGAAACTTGGAAAGACACTGGATTTGATGGAAAAGGTATGGTTATCTCCATTATCGATACAGGGATTGACCCTACACACCGTGATTTTAAATTAACGGATCCTTCAAAAGAGGACTTAACAAAAGATTCAGTAGCTCAAATTGTAAAAGATAAAGCTTTACCAGGTAAATTCTACACTGATAAAGTTCCTTATGGTTATAACTATTATGACCAAAACAGTATCGTAACGGACCTTGGACCTGGTGCTTCAATGCACGGTATGCACGTAGCAGGTATTACGGCTGCTAACGGAGACGAAGCAAACGGTGGTATTAAAGGAGTTGCACCAGAAGCGCAAGTTCTTGCGATGAAAGTATTCAGTAATGACCCAAGTTATCCATCTACATGGTCTGATATTTATCTTGCAGCGATCGACGATTCTATTAAACTAGGTGCAGATGTACTAAACATGAGCCTTGGTTCTGTAGCATCTTCTTATGAGCCAAATAGCGCAGAAGATCTTGCAATTACTCGTGCAGTTGACAATGGTATTGTGTGTGCTGTTTCTTCTGGTAACTCGAACCATATTGGTTATGGATGGGGAGACCCTCTATCACAAAACCCTGATATTGGTGTAACTGGAGCTCCAGGTCTTAATAAAGACACAATCTCAGTAGCTGCTTCTGGAAATGAAGCTTATCTATATGAACATGCGATCACTGTTGATGGTAATAACGATCTTAGTGTAGTTGGTAAGGGAATAGATGTTTGGAAAGATCTATCAGATAAATTTGGTGGAAATATTCCAGTTGTAAACCTAGGTAAAAAAGCTGATGGAACATACAAACTAGGTGCACCGGATGATTATAACGGTGTAGATGTTAAAGGGAAAATCGTATTAGTAGCACGTGGTTCTTTAACTTTTGCTGATAAAACGAAATACGCTGCTCAAGCAGGTGCTGCTGGTATTATCGTATGGAATGCAACTAATGGTGTTCAATACGCTGACCAAGGTGGATGGGATGTTCCTATTATGCTTGTTAACTCAAAAGCAGATGGTGAAGCGTTAGCAAATGCAATTAATGGTTCGGGAACATTGCATGTATCTCAAACTGCCAAAAATGAAAGTCCTGAAATGGGCCGTATGACAAGCTTTACTTCATGGGGAGTAACACCTAGCCTTGAGTTAAAGCCAGAAATTACAGCTCCAGGTGGAAACATTTATTCAACTGTTAATAACAACCAATATGAAGTAATGAGTGGTACTTCAATGGCAGCTCCACACGTAGCTGGTGGATCTGCATTAGTACAAGAGTACTTAAAAAGTGATAAACGTTTCAGTTCTTTAAGCTTAAGTCAACGTACTCACTTAGCAAAAGTATTATTAATGAATACTGCAAAGGTTATTAATGACTTAGATGGACACCCATTCTCACCACGTCGTCAAGGTGCAGGTATGATGCAAATTGAAAACGCTGTTACTACACCAGTTTACTTCTATAGTAAGGCAACAGGTGAAGCGAAATACGAATTGAAGGATTTCCAATCTAAGCAAGTATCAATGACTTTTACAGCTAAAAACATTTCTGATAAAGATGCTGAATATAAAGTTGACACAAATGCATTAACAGATGAATTCTATCAAACTACTGCTGTTGATCGTAATGCGCTTCAAACAGGAGCATTAGATGGTGCAAAAATAGATGCGCCTGAAACAATTAAAGTTCCAGCGGGTCAATCAGTTGATTTCACAGTGAAAATTGATTTAACTGATGCAAAAATTCCTGGATTCGATAAGAGTGGAAAAGAGATTTCTGTACCACTACATGACAATATTTTTGTTGAAGGTTCTGTAAATCTGATCAGTACTGATGGTCATCCAAATTTAACGACTCCATACGTAGGCTTCTACGGTAAGTGGGACAGTCTGCCAATCCTTGATGGATTCAAAGATCTTGGTGAAACTCGTTACTTTGATTTAGCAAGGGCTTATAAAGGTGCACATGACATGGCAACTGATGGCGATAGTACATTCTGGGAAGCGGCTCCTGGTAAGGATGGAGAGAAATATTACGCGTTTTCACCAAACGGCGATAACAGTGGTGATGATATCAATGCTCTTCCATCTTTCTTAAGAAATGCATCAGAAGTACAATATAATATCCTTGACCAAGGTGGTAAATTCCTTCGCCGTTTAAGTGCTCAATCTGATGTTACTAAAAATAATTATAACAACGGTAAAGGCGAAATCATGAAGGATAGTGAGTCAACTATTTGGGATGGTAAAGTAAATGGTCAAGTTATGCCAGACGGAAAATACTATTACGAGATTAAATCTGTAATTGGCTATGATAATGCAAAGTGGCAGTCAAAGAAGATTCCAGTTTATATTGATACTAAAGCTCCAAGTATTAAAGCAACTTATGACCCTGATAAGAAAATTGTATCTTGGGAAGGTTCAGATGACGCAACAGGAGTCAAAGTATATGGTATTTTCGTAAATGGTAAACTAGATGGTACAACTGATGGTACAAAGTCTTCTTATGATCTTTCTAAAGCTCCTGCTAAAGCATTAGTTGAAGTAGTTGCTATGGACTATGCAGGTAACGGGGCAGAAGATGTTGCAACGATTGGAGACGTGGATCTTCCATTAGTGTACATCACTGATGGTACATCAGATGGTGCTGGAGGATACGTTCCTAACTCACCAGAGCCATGGGGCGCTTACAGTGATAACACAGTTCCAGTTAAAGGTTTCGTAACAGATGATATCGGTATTAAAACAGTTAAGGTTAATGGAAAAGAAGTTCCAACTACTTTTGATGCTAAGACTGGACATTACAACTACTCAACAACTGTAACATTTGACCAAGATGGACCATTCACTGTTCAAGTAGAAGCAACAGATTATGCTAACAAAAACTTCTCAGTTGCGCGTCATATTTATGTGGATACTCACGCGGCAGAAATTAATGTACTAAATGCTCCTACTCGAGTGGATAAAAAGGTAGAAGAAGTTACTTTTAAAGTAAACTTAAAAGATAACTATAGCTACTTAAACTTCTTCGTTGGTGAAAACCACGAATTTGAAGTACCATTAATCAGTCCAGTAGATGTTGTAAAACCACTAAACAAAGACTATGAAGTAACTGTCCCATTAAAAGAAGGACAAAATAAAATTACGTTAAGAGCGACTGACCTTGCTGGTAATGAAACAGTGAAGGAAGTAGTAATTAATCGTGCAGATGCTCCGGTTAAATCTGGATGGGTAGTAGAAAATGGCAAAAAATACTACTATATCAAAGGTGTTAAAGTAACTGGTATGCAAACAATCAGTGGTAAAAAATATTACTTCGATAATAGTGGAGTAATGAAAACTAGTTGGGTAACGTATAACGGCAAGAAGTATTACTTCGATAAGTATGGAGTAATGAAAACTAGCTGGTTAGTATTAGGAACTAAACACTATTACTTTGATAAATACGGAGTAATGAAAACTAGTTGGTTAGTATTAGGTTCTAAACACTACTACTTCGATCCAAACGGAGTAATGTTTAGCAATGGCTGGAAAAAGATAAGTGGTAAATATTATTACTTCAACAAATCTGGCGTAATGGCTGTAAATACTACAATCGGTAAATATAAAGTAGGTAAAGACGGAGCAAGAAAGTAAGCTTTTGATTTAATAGCTTACTAGAATTCGAGAAATTTTGGGCATGTATTCGATTTAAGATCGGATACATGCTTTTTGTTTTGACAGGATTTATTGGAAATTAGGAAAGAAAGGGATACTTGTCTTAACGAAAAAAACCACAAGGAAAATAATTTCCCTTGTGGCAATGGCTTTTTTAATAGTCTCTATAATTTTTTAGCGGCTTAGCTTATTTTAGTTTTATTATTGTTGTTGTCCGCATTCCCAAGTACACTTCGTTTCTTACCATATAAACCATACACAACAAGTCCTATAGCCATCCAGACAATAAAACGAATAAATGTAATTCCTGGAAGGCTTGCAATTAGATAAGCCGAGAATCCAATCCCGATTAATGGAATAATTGGAACTAATGGCGTTTTGAATCCTCTTTTTAAGTCAGGACGTTTTACACGTAATACAATAATAGAAGAACAAATTAAAATAAATGCTGTTAACGTTCCGATATTAACTAATTCTGCGACTTCGTTAATTGGCGTAACACCTGCTACAAATGCCGTAATTAACCCAATTAATAAAGTAGGACGATAAGGTGTTTTATATTTAGGATGTAATTTTGTAAACCATTTTGGTAATAGACCATCTCTACTCATTGAGAACCAAATACGTGATCCAGCAAGCATAAATGAGAATAATACTGATAGAATACCTGCTATAGCAGCGGCAGAAATGATGATTGTAATCCATTTCATGCCGATATTACTAAAGGCTTTTGCTACAGGAGCTGCGTTATTAAGTGTTTCGTACGGAGCCATACCTGTAATAATAAGTGACATAGCAACATACAAACATAAAGCGACAGCTAATGAGATGATAACTGCAAGTGGTAAATCACGTTGCGGTCTTTTTGCTTCTTCTGCTGCTGTAGTTAATGTGTCATATCCAAATACTGCAAAGAATACTAGAGCCGCTCCACTCATTACGCCATGAAAACCAAAAGGCATGAAAGGATGCCAGTTAGCTGAATTAATATGAAAACTTCCAACTGCAATAACTAAAAGAATAATACCTAATTTGATTATAACCATTAATGAATTAAATTTAGAACCCATTTCTGTTCCTAATGTAAGTAAGCCTGCAATTCCAAGACTAACTAAAACGGCAATTAAGTCAACTTTGTGACCTGCTCCAGTACCAGGCGCGCCTTGTGCCCATACAGGAATATGAACACCCATTTGTAGTAAAAACTCTTGCATATAGCCAGACCATCCAATGGCTACTACTGCAACAACTAGGGCGTACTCGAGTAACAAATCCCACCCGATTAACCAAGCTGTACCTTCTCCTAAAACAGCATAACTGTAAGTATAGGCACTTCCGGCTACCGGTATTAAACCAGCAAACTCTGCATAACACAGTGCTGCTGCTGCGCTAGCTAAACCAGCAATAATAAACGATAAAAGAACTGCCGGACCAGCGTGTTCAGCTGCTGCTACACCAGTTAATACGAAAATACCTACACCTATAATCCCGCCTAAACCAATGGCAGTCAGTTGCCATAAACCTAGAACGCGATTAAGTCCGGTATTTTTAGCCCCATCCTGTTGAAGCTGTTCAATCGACTTTTTCCTGAAAAAAGCATTCATCCAAAGACTCCCCCTTTTTATGAATAATCTGTATTTTTAGTAAATAAATACACACTGCTTAAAAGAGTGCGTAGTAACTAATCAATTTGTAACGGGAGAGTTGTATCAATTCCCATAATTGAAAGAAAAAGACTTTTAATTCCTCGAAATTATCGTAAGCGTTTTCCAATGCGTATAAGAAATACTTTTAGTAGAAGAAAAATCCTTTTCTACAAAGATATTTTTTGTATTGTAACATAGTTCAATAATACTACGCAATAATAGTATGAATGTTTTAAATTTTATACTTTAATCTAATAAAATCTAAATTTTAATTAAATTAATGAAAGTATGTGCGAAAATACATAGATTTATCAAAGGGTTCTGTGACTTTTTTAGTAGACACTAATTATTCGTTTTTTCGGGTAAAAATTAAAATATTAACAATAAAATTATTTTTTTAAAATTAAAATTTGAATATTCTGAAATAATATAAATCTGCCCAAATCAACCTAATAATCCATTCAAAAGGACAAATAGATTGTTTATTAAAAAAAACATATCAAATATTTATCATTTTCTAAAAAATCTCCTTGAAACGCTTTTTAAAACAATAGACAATAGATATAGGAGAAGTCGTATTAAGTTTTTGGCAAGATAAGGAAGGGGCAAGAGTTTTATGGAAACGGCGAAAAGAATTGACGAAGAAAAAGAACAAGTAAAAGTAATTACGCCACGTCAGAAGAAATTTATTTTAATGGGGATCATTGTTCTTTTAATCGTTTCTGTGGTTCTTAGCGTAGCGGTAGTAGAAATTAAAAAAAGTAAATCTAAAACATTACAGTTTATCAGTCCAACGGTAAAAAGTTTTACGAAAACTGAAACTGTGTCTGGTCGTGTAGTACAAAGCCATACTGAAACTATTTACGTTAATCCAACTAAAGGTTCTATAAATGAGATATTTGTTAAAGAAGGAGATACTGTCACTAAAGGGCAAAAACTTTTTTCTTATGAAGATACAACTATAGCAGCTGAAATAGGACAAGCAGAAGTAAATAAGAAGCTAGCGGAAACAACTGTTACGCAGAAAAACGACCAAATAGCATCAATAGAGAAAGACATTCAAAATGTTATTTCAGCGTCAACACCAACACCTAATACAACAGATGCAAATAATACAGATAAAAATACAACAAATACAACAAGGACAACAAGTACTCCGGAGATTCAATCCCTGCAAGCTGAACTTAATACTGCAAAGGAAGAGCTTAATGCTGCACAGCTAAAAGTAGAACAATATACTCTAGAAGCTGAAAAGTTGAAAGCACAACAAGAATCATTAACTGTTAACAGTAATAATGATGGGGTAGTTCTTAATTTGAACAAAAGTATCGGTCAAGGTTATAAAGCTACAGATAAACAGCAAATCTCAATTATGCAAATTGCTTCAAATGAACCGTTTCAAATTGAAGGAAAGCTAACAGAAGAAGAGAAAGCAAAAGTAGAGCCAGGGCAAGCAATTAAAGTCACTTCAAAGGTTGTTACCGATAAGAGCTGGAAAGGAAGCGTTTCAGAGGTAAGTAACTATCCTATGAGTGATCAATCTACCAACCAAGCTAAGAATTCCAAAAAAGAAGCTATACCATATTACACTTTTAGAGCAACTTTAGATTCACAAGAGAATCTATATCCTGGCTATGAAACAAATCTTGAAGTAGTAGTACAATCAAAGGAATTGTTAGCAATACCTGAGACGAGCGTTAAAGGATCAGGAAAATCAAAATATGTGTATGTACTTAAAAAAGGAACTATTTATAAACAAAGTGTAAAAACTGGCCAAAAACAAGGGAAATATATTGCCATTCTTAAAGGAGTAAAAGAAGGGGATAAAGTAGGGAAAAATCCATCCTGGACTGTCCGCCCTGGAACTAAAATTGATTTAGATAAGTAATAAGAATAGACGATCACTGTAGAAAATTCATTTTACTATAGTGATCGTCTATTTATTTTCTTAAATTGTTGAAAGGCGCTGCAATCAATCTAAAAATCGAGCTTTTAGTACTTTGTCTACACAAAGAGAGAGCCCATTATAAGCTCTCTCTTCCTTTTTATAAAAGCGTTTTCAAAAAATAGATTAAGCATTTATTTTTTGTGGAGGTAGGGGAACTGCGCGTAGTTCGGTTGCTTCTTCTTTTATAGAAAATAAATAAGCAATCAAACCTAAAAGAGCCGTAATGATTAACATAATAATTGAGGAAGTGAAATTACCTCCTGATGAATCACGTAACCAGCCCATAATATAGCTAGAAAAGCCACCCATTAAGTTTGTAAATCCAATTAAACCTGCTGCACGACCAGCCGTCTCTTGGGTTGAATATTTTACTAAAAACATATTACTAAGATGGAAGACACCACCTTGACATCCCATTGCAAGTCCCATACATATCCCTGCTAATACTGGATTTGGAACAAGAACCGCCGTTGTTAAAAATATAGCAGTCAGTGAAAATAATATGGATGCCATTAAACTTGGGCGTCTTGTTTTATCGGCAAGAAAACCACATACGAGAACAAACCCAAGTGCAAATAACCACGATAGAGAAGTTATGCTTGTCATTCCTTCACGATTAAACCCTTTTGCTTCAATCAAGTACGTTGGCAACCAAATGCTTATTCCGAAGAAAAGGAAAGAACAAACTAACATACCAAACCATACAATCCAGAAACGATAATCTTGAATAAAATTTTTATTCTCATTTGTACTACTTACTTGTTGTGCTACTGAGTCCACTGGACTTTGAATGAGAGCCAACTCTTCCTTGCTAACCCACGGATGCTCCTCAGGTTTATTTCTAGTAAGAAAAATAAACATTGGGATATTGATTAAAAAGTTAAATCCAGCGAGCAAAAAGAAAGCAGCTTGCCAATGAAGTGATGAGATAACAAGTACTAATATGACTGCCCCAATTGCTGGACCTAAATAATTACCCGTAAGCCAAGAAGCTTGAGCGCGTCCTAATTCTCGTTTGTTGAACCAAGCAGAAATAAATTTCCCTGAAACAGGAATCATCATCCCTTCACCAAATCCAAGAATAATTCGACTAATAATAAATGCTTCATATGTAGTAGAGAGGCCAGACGAAAACATAGTAAGAGACCAAACAAATAATCCAGCTATAGCGGTTTTTCTCGCACCAAATTTATCAATAATGAATCCCCAAAATAGATTCGAAACTCCATAAGCAATTGTAAAAACAAATGAAAGAAGACCAATTTTTGCATTTTTGTCAACGCCAGTCATTCCGAGTGCTTTCAAAAACTCTGGATCCGTTTGAATGACAGAAATTCCAACTTTATCAATTTGTCCGAAGAACCAAAAGAAAAAGATCGGTAAAGCAATTAAAATCCATCTTTTTTGTCTATGTAGCATTAAAATTCTCTCTCCTTTTAAAATCAAGTAATTGCGTTTAAAATTTGGAAGGAAAAAGCAGAAACTACGTTTACCTAATAGACATGAAGATCAAAAAAATGTTTTGATACTTCACGTTTTAATTTTGCATGAGATTGTTCGACCACTCCTTTCAAAAAAGCGTAAATGTTTTAAATATAAAACGGTGTTTCATATTTTAACAATGAAACTCTTTTAAAGATAAAATAATTAGAAAAGTTTGTCAATTGTGATTTTACAGAAAAATTTTCCAGTTTAATATTCAAATGCAATTATCTATATTTGTCTATCCATTGAAAAATAGAGTTGTTGACAATAAATTCTGACAAATCTATAATTCAAGTTGAAAAACTGTTTTTTATATGAAACACGATGTTTTTGAAGCATTGTGTGATAGTCAGGTTTGTAGATTTTGTGTAAAAAATGGAGTGGAGGTACTATGGATGCCAATTAGTCATTTAAAAGAGTTATCGATTCATTTTCAAGAATCTGGTGAAGGACAAGCCCTTGTCATTCTACATGGATTGGGAAACAATTCTCAGTCATGGAAGCATCAATTAAATGAATTGAAGGAACAGTATAGAGTAATCGTTTGGGATGCTCCAGGTTATGGTGGAAGTTCCGATCTAAAAGAGGAGTTTCGGGATTTTTCTGAGTTTGCTAATGTTCTTAAAGAGTTTTTAGATAGTCTAGGGCTAGATTCTATCTATTTACTAGGTCATTCAATGGGATCGGCAATTGCAATTGATTTTACGAGTCGTTTTCCACATATGGTCGATGCGTTAATTATTTCAGATGCAACACGTGGAGCAGCTGGATTAAGTAGAGAAGAAAACGAGAAAAAACTTCAAAATAGATTAAACTCCATTGAAAATCTACATCCAACTGAACTAGCAAGAAAAAGAGTCAAAGCATTACTTGCTCCGAATGCATCGGCTGAGGTTATAAAAGAGGCTGAACGGATTATGTCACAAGTACGTCTATCTGGTTACCGTTCTGTTTCCTACTCATTATCGAACTTAAACCAAATGGAGATACTGTCTTCATTATCTGTTCCAACACTTGTTATGTGTGGGGAGTTAGATCAAGTAACTCCAGTAAGTGAATCCCAAATATTTCACGAGTTGATTCCAAATTCGGAATTTGTTATCGTTCCAAATACAGGACATCTATGCTATCAAGAAGATCCTAAACTATTTAATCAATCCGTGTTAAACTTTTTAAAGAACCAACCGATAAGTCAAAAGTAGAATTGAATCTATGTATTAGGAGAGGTTTGCTCGATGGATAATGTAGAAAAAGAAAAATATAGCGCCAATTCTTTAGTTAGGGGTTTAGAAATTATTAAGCTTTTTAATGAGGAACATCCTAGTTTGTCACTTTCCGAGATTGCAAAAAAGTTAGGGGTAAGCAGAACAGTACCTTATCGATTACTTTATACATTGCAGTCAATCGGGTATTTAACACAGGATGAAAATACAAAACAATATTCGTTAACTCCGAAAGTTCTTGAATTAGGTTTTAGTTATATAAATAGCTTGAAAATACCTGAAATTGCGCAGCCTTATATGGAATCATTACGTGATGAAATAGGTGCTTCTTGTCATTTGTCAATTTTAGATGGACATGAAGTAGTTTATGTAGGGAGTGCTCCAGTTAGAGGAGTATCAGCAGTTAATGTCAATATTGGTTTAAGACTACCAGCTCATGCAACTGCAAATGGAAAGCTACTGCTTGCATACGAGCCAAAGGATAGTCTTATGCAGCTGTTCCAAGTTACAAATTTAACACCTTATACAGATAAAACGTTAACGACGCCTGGAGAGTTTTTGGATCAATTAGAAAAAATACGTCAAAATGGCTATTCAATGACTAGTGGAGAATTTCACCAAGGTATTCATTCAATCGCTGCACCTATTTATGGTAGAACAGGAAAAGTATTGGCAGCACTGAATATCGTAGCGACTGAATTATCTTATCAGGAAGACTTCATGAATAAAGTTGCATTGCCTAAACTTCTAGATGTCTCTGTTTTACTATCGAACTATATGGGTTACAATGGCAGAGTTTCAAATCAAGTAAAATAGTCTAAGTTAAAAATATGGGTTCCCAAACTAAGGGAATCCATATTTTTTTTTGCAAAAAAAACTAGTTATAAACCTTGAAAATACAATGTTTTTTTATATTTAACTTTTATGACATATCAAAATTTTCTAAAAACTATGTTGACACAAAGAACAATCCGTCCTAGAATTATTTTATAGATAAAACACTGTTTTGTATATAAAACGCATTCGACGGTAAATACAAAACATTTTGTTTAAAAAAAGAAAACCAATACAGGGAGGATTTTTAAAATGACAAATGAAACTTTTTCAGTTAAAGAATTTGAAAAAAAATACGTGGCTCGCTTAGAAGACCGTACGCTAGATTGGAATGTATTAAAGTTTCAAGAGGAAATTGATCCGAGATATAAACGTGCTCAAATGCGTTATATTGGACGCGGTGCGACAGCGAATAATGATTCAAATGTAATTACAGCAGAACATTTTACATTAAGTACAATGGTTCTACCTCCTGGCTGTATTGGACCTTTACATCTACACGATGATGTAGAAGAAGTATTTTTTATTCTTGAGGGAGAAGTTACTGCTTTAATTCAAGAAGTTGGTAAAGATGAAGTACATGAAATTAAATTAAATGCTAGAGATTGTATCAGTTCTCCTCCTGGTGTTCATCGAGGCATTCGAAATGATGGAGATACTGAAGCACGTATGTTAGTTATGCTTGGAGCAGTGAAACCGAACCTTCCAACTTATCCAGAGGGTAGCGAGCTTGAAGAACTTCGTAAACAACGTGCTAAAGAAAGAGAAGCAATCATCAAAGGTTAATTAAAAAAAATGAAAAAGGGTCAGCTGCATTTTAAATAAATTGCAGCTGCCTTTTTCAATAGAGTTAATAAAAGAAAGCGCTTTAAATAGATAAGTGGGAGGGATTGTTGGTGCTAGGAATTACTCATTTAAGACATATAAGTTTGATCACACCAAACTTTGACGAACAAGTGAACTTTTACGAAAAGGTTTGGGGTTTGGATCGTGTAAATGTTTCAGATGACAATATTGCATATTTTCGAGGGGCAGGTCCGGAGCATCATATACTAAGCCTTCGAAAGGGCGATAAATGTGGTTTGCATCATATCGCATTTGGTATGGTCGATAAAAATGCAGTTGATCGTGCAGCGGAAATCCTACATTCAAAAGGTGTACATATTGTTGAAGAGCCAGGTTATTTAGATGAAGCTGGTGGAGGATATGGACTTCGATTTGTTGATCCAGAAAACCGCGTAATTGAACTTTCCGCTTGGGTAGAGGTTCAAACATCGATTTGGACTAATAAAAACGTTGATCCCGTGAAATTAAACCATGTAGTTATGAACACAAAAGATTTAGATATGATCGTGGAGTTTTATACTGATGTACTTGGATTCAAAGTGACTGATTGGAGTGAGCACCAAATGTCCTTCTTAAGATGTAATCGAAAACATCACTCGATTGCATTTAACCAAGATGTACACGCTTCAGTTAATCATATTGCTTACGAGGTTGATTCGGTGGATGAACTAATGCGAGGCATTAGTAATGTTAGGAAAGCAGGACTAAATGAGTTATGGGGTCCTGGTCGACATGGTCCTGGTAATAATATCTTTTGTTATTTTCAAGACCTCGGAGGATTTGTCATGGAATACACATGTTATCTTGAAACAATTGAAGATGAAGCTGAATGGAGAGCGCGAGTTTGGAAACGTGTGCCACATCTAATGGATCAATGGGGAATTGCTGGTCCACCAAAACCAGAAGCTCGTAAAGCGATGGGCGGAGAGGCGGACATTGGCTGGGTAGATACAAGTGTTAATGTACGTTAAAAATTTTAACTAAAATTGCTTTAAGGAATACGAAACATGAAAGCTTTAATAAGGGGTGACAGGATGGATCTTGGATTAAAGGGAAAAGTTGCAGTAATTATGGGTGGTACCTCTGGTGTTGGACTGAAGACAGCTGAATTATTTTTAGGTGAAGGCGCTAAAGTAGCCATTTGCGGCAGAAGCAAGGAGCGTGCAGATAAAGCATTAAAGCATTTACTCTCATATGGCAAAAGCGAAGATCTATTTGCTGCGACCTGTGATGTTACATCAAAAGAGGAAGTTAATTCGTTTATTCAACAAACAGCAGAAAAGTTTGGTGGAATTGATACGTTAGTAAATGCAGCTGGTCAAAGTGTTATGGGGTATTTTTTCGATATTACTGATGAACAGTGGCAGGAACAAATTCAATTAAAGTATTTCGCAATTATCTATGCAGTTCGTGCAGCTCATCCTTATTTAGTGAAAAGAGGAGGGGGCCGAATTATTAATATAAATGCAACCCTAGCGAAAGAGCCTGAGCGTCATATGGTAGCAACAGCAGCGACACGTGCAGGACTTTTAAATTTAAGCAAAACATTGTCTCAAGAATTAGCATCCGACAATATTTTAGTAAATTCAGTAAGTCTTGGATTGATTCGAACCGATCAATGGGAGCGAAGAAGATTGAAAAATGCTCCTGATATGGATCCAGAAGAATATTATAAAGATCTTGCGATAAAAAGAAATATTCCACTAGGTCGTGTAGGTGAAGCGGAGGAAGTGGCTAGTGTTATTGTTTTTCTTGCTTCGGATAAAGCGAGTTATGTAGCTGGCTCTACAATTGAAACTGCAGGTGCAATCGGTAAAGCACTTTAAATAAATTATTTGAAAAAGGTAGGATACTAAGATGAAAATTCAAGAAGAAATCGTATTTACTACTGCGGATGCCGTCGTAAAAGAGTTAGTTCAAGCAGGCGTAGAAGTCGCTTTTGGAATTGTAAGTATTCATAATATGCCCATTTATGATGCGATTTTAAGGGATGGAAATATCAAGCTAATCTGTTCACGTGGCGAAAGTGGAGCAGTCAATATGGCAGATGGTTATGCACGTGCCACAGGGAAATTAGGTGTTGTGATTACTAGTACAGGAACAGGAGCTGGAAACGCTGCTGGTTCATTAGTAGAAGCATGGGCAGCGGGAGTTCCACTACTTCATCTAACTGGAGAGGTAGCATCACCTTATCTTGGTACAGGTAAAGGGTACATACATGAATGCAAAGACCAGCTGTCAATGATGAGCGGTGCTTGTAAAAATGCTGTAAGACTTAGAAGACCAGAACAAACAGCTGGTGTAGTAAGAAAAGCGATTGAAGAAGCATTAACTGCTCCAACAGGACCAGTTAGTTTAGAAATTCCAATAGACTTTCAATCAGCAATTATTGAGGACGTTTCAATCGATAAAGTACAGGTAGATATTTTTAAACCGCAACTAACTACTGTTATACCAGATATCGCAATTTCAAAAATTTCAGAAGCACGTCGTCCAGTTATTTGGGCCGGTGGCGGTGTTATTTCTGCCAATGCCTCAAAAGAATTAACAAATTTAGCAGAAATTCTTGGTGCTGCTGTCATTACAAGCCAATCCGGAAAAGGCTCAATACCAGAGGATCATGAGCAATGTATCGGTCATTTTGCAGCCAACGAATCAACAAAAGAGTTTTTGAGAAATGCAGATTTATTGATTAGTGTAGGTGTACGATTCAGAGGAAATGAAACCTCTAACTGGAAAGTACCTGTACCAGAAGAACATATTTCAATTGATGCAGATTTTAATGCAATCAATCGTAATTATAAAGCAACAGTTGGGTTAGTCGGAGATGCAAAAGATATTTTATCGGCTCTAATTAATAAAATTGATGAAAAGTCTATTTCGGTTTTACCTTCTTATATAGAAGAAGTACGTTCATTAAGAAATGAAGTGCGAGGACAACTTCGTAAAACACTTGGTCCGTTCGAACAATTTGTAGATGGTATGAGAGAGATTTTACCGAGGGATACGATTTTAGTTCGAGATGTAACAGTACAAGCAAATGTCTGGGGTAGTAGAATATTCGACATTTATGAACCAAGAACATCAATTCACGCATCCGGTGGCGGGATCGGTCAAGGTCTTCCTACAGCTATAGGTGCTCAATTGGGTTGCCCTCACCAAACGGTCGTATTAATGGCTGGAGATGGTGGGTTTATGGTTAATGTAGGTGAAATGGTGACTGCAGCTGAAGAAAATCTTCCAATTATTGTTGTGTTATTTGATGATTCTGGCTATGGGGTTCTTCGTAATATTCAAGAAGCGGCATATGGACGCCAAGTAGCAGTGAATTTATTAAGTCCAGACTTTGTAAAATTAGCTGAGTCAATGCATTTTGAATCAGCACGTATTGGATCTGGAGATGAATTTGTTACAGAACTAAAGAAGGCAACTGAAAGAAGAAAGCCAACAATGATCGTTGTAGATATGGAAGCAGTTGGACCTATGGCAAAACCTTTTGGTGGACCTCCAGGAGCAGCTGAAAGCTTTAAGCCAAAAAAATTATAAAGGAGATTCAATATGATTTCGACATATCCAGTTGTATCAGGAAGATATCTCATAAATGGTGATTGGAAAGAAAGTAATGAAACATCAAATATTATTAATCCTGCAAATAAGTCGGAAGTAATCGGCAAAGTTGGATTATGTACTGAGGAAATCGTAAACGAAGCAATTAATGCTGCAGCCAATGCATTTAAACTTTGGTCACAGAGTGAGATTCAGGATCGTGTAGAAAGAATGAAAGCAGCGGCGTGGGAACTTTCTAAAATCATTGAAGAAAATGTTTCATTATTTGTTCGTGAAAATGGAAAAACACTAGTAGAAGCTAAAAAAGACTTATTACGCTGTGTGGAAGTAATGAATGGTGGAGCAGATGAACTACTTAAATGGTGGAATCCTGAATTACTTCAAGGAAATCAAAAAGTTCAAGTAAGAAGAAGAGCAAGAGGGGTTACTGCAGTTATTACTCCTTGGAATTCGCCTATGATCTTAACCTTTAAGCGAGTAATACCGGCTGTTTTAGCAGGAAATACAGTCGTCGTAAAACCGGCGACAAATTGTCCACTTACCATTATGACTTGTTTAAAAGTAGTGGCTGAATATTTTCCGCCTGGCGTAATCAATATTGTAACAGGATCAGGAAAAATGATTGGTGACAAGCTTTGTTCTGATTCACGTGTTCGTACAATTGCTTTTGTAGGAAGTACACAAACAGGTAAAGATATTATGAAAAAGTCTTCAGGAAATCTTCAAAAAGTATATATGGAGCTTGGTGGGAATGACCCAGCAATTATATTAGAAGATGCAAACTTAGATGAAGAAGCTATTAAGCGATTAAGAATAAGTATTTTAAAAGCGGCTGGCCAAGTATGTTCGGCGATTAAGCGCGTATATGTACAAGAATCTAGATATGTTGAATTAGTAAAAAAACTAAAGAAAGAATTTGAGCGTACTGTTGTAGGTGATGGTATTCAACCTGATGTAACAATGGGCCCATTAAATAATAAAGCTCAGTATGACTATGTTAACGGATTAATTGAGCGAACTGAAAAAGCAGGTGCAAATGTAATAACAGCTGGAATTCAACTGAATCCTGAAATGTGGGATCAAGGATATTACATCTTACCAACAATTGTAACAGGTGTTGATCAACAAAGTGAGATCGTTCGTGCAGAACAATTCGGACCAGTAATTCCTATTCTACCTTTTTCATCTATTGACGAAGCTATCAAACTAGCAAATGATAGTGAATTTGGCTTAAGGGCTTCTGTTTGGACTGAAAATGAAGAATTAGCAGTTGAAATGGCAGATCGATTAGAAGCAGGCGCAGTTTTTTATAATAATCATACCATCTTTAGTGATTTAGCATTGGATTTTCCAGGTTTAAAAGAGAGCGGTGTTTCAAGAGAAACAAGACACTGTGGATTGGAATTCTTTGCAGACTCATATGGATTTGCAAATTAAGGATGGTGAATACGTATGAAACTAGGACTAATCGGCTGCGGTAATATTGGTCAATTTCTTCTTCAAGCAATTAATAAAGATGGGATGTTACCAGGTGGAAAGATTGTTTCAATTTATACGCGTTGCGAAGAATCAGCCGTTCAGCTTGCTAAAGAATTTGAAACAGAAGCATATCAAAGTGTAGAAACGCTCCTTCTTTCTGATCTAGATTTAGTCATTGAAGCTGCAACAGTTGAAGCAGCAAAGGAGTACGCTATAAAAGTTCTTGAAGGTGGAAAAGACTTATTGCTAAGCAGCATTGGGGTCATGGCTGATTCTGCATTTGAAGAAAGAGTTCGAGAGGTATGTACAAGATATGGTATAAACATTTACTTACCTTCAGGAGCAATAGGTGGATTAGATATTTTAAAATCAGCAAAAGCTGCGAATGGTCTAGAGACTGTTTCTATTACAACTAGAAAACCACCTGGAGCATTATCGGGAGAAGGATTAGATAAAGAAACGATTTTGTTTGAAGGCTCAGCAGCTGAAGCAATCAAGCTATATCCAAGAAATATTAATGTGGCGATTGTATTATCCTTAGCTGGACTCGGTGCTAACAATACAAAAGTGAAGATTATTGCTGATCCGATTGCCGTAAAAAATAGCCATACAATTGAAGCATCTGGCTCGTTCGGGAAACTTAAACTTGAGATCGAAAATGATCCTATGCCAAATAATCCTAAAACAAGTTATTTAGCAGCGCTAAGTGTTTTGGCAAATTTACAAAACAAAGATAAATATGTACAGATTGGATAAAGAATTAAAAATATGAAGGGAGAGTGCGTGTGTGATTATAACAGAAAAAACGTTAGATGAATTGTCAAAAGAGCAACTAGTAAATTACTTAAACGAAACAGTCAAACCAGATGAAGGAATCATCCCTGCATATCTTCTAGGCGACAAGGCTGTTTACGAATTAGAGCATGAAAAAGTATTTTTAAAAACATGGGTTTTTCTTGGACATGAATCTGAAATTCCAAATCCAGGGGACTTTATGACTCGTGAGCTTGCAGGATATTCAATCATTATCTCACGCGAAAGTATGGGAGAAATTAATGCATTTTACAATATGTGTACTCACCGTGGTATGAAGCTTTGCCGTGCCGATAAAGGTAATAAAACTTTATTTACATGTCCATACCATGGATTTAACTTTAAAAATACAGGTGAGCTTGTTGGAGTACCGCTTCAAAAAGATATTTATGGGGAACGACTCGACCGAACTAAAATGGGTCTTCACAAAGTAAAGTTAGAATCATATAAAGGACTTTTATTTGGAAATTGGGACGAAAATGCAGAGCCTCTTGAAGAGTTTCTCGGTGATTTTAAGTGGTATTTAGATATCGTAGTAGGACGTGCTGAGATGGAAGTAATTGGAGCTCCGCAACGATTTATTGTTAAATCAAACTGGAAGGTTGGTTCTGATAACTTTGTAGGAGATTCATACCACACGATGGTTACTCACGGTTCAATTGCAAAATTAGGCATGGTCCCAAATGCAACATATTCGAAGCGCGGTTTTCAAATTCACACTGAAAACGGACACGGATTAAACCTTGGAACACCAAATCCAGACTTTGCTTTTCCTGAAGAATTGAAGGATGAGTATAAAAGTAATTTGTCAGAAGAACAATATGAAGTTCTATCAAACTTAAAAAATATGATTGGGAATGCTTTTCCGAATATGTCATTTTTAATATCTCACACAAAAATTAAGGGCGAATTAATTTCGAATACTTCAATTAGAATGTGGAGACCACTTAGTCATAATAAAATGGAAGTCATTGCATGGTTACTAGTAGAAAAAAATGCTTCTCAGGAATGGAAGAATCGATCAAGAGATTCCTTTATCTTAACATTTAGCCCATCTGGTATTTTTGAGCAGGATGATACTGAGGTATTTACAGACATAACGGAAGCAGCCCAAGGTCCAATGCCATTTCAAAAGAATTTAACTTATAACTATACAATGGGACTACATCGTAAACCCGTCGATTTTATCGGACCTGGGGTAGCCTATGATGATAAATTTACAGAAGCGAGTCAACGGAATTTCTATCAATACTGGCTTGAATTAATGACAAATTAATAAAGGGGGGAGGAAGGGAAATGAACGTTGAAAAATTATTAGCGAAGTTAGAATTTGAACAGTGGTTAATTGATGAAGCAAAATTACTTGATGATATTGAGTTTGATGATTGGTTTAATTTAATGCATTCGAATTTAATCTATCAAATGCCTGTACGCGTAAATAAAGAAGGAACTGAGCGCCCAGACTATTCTACTGAAATGTTTACATTTAATGATGATATTGAATTATTAAAGCTTCGAGTAGATCGATTGAAAACCGATTATGCATGGGCTGAAATTCCTCCTTCAAGAACCCGCCGTTTTGTAAGCAATATTAGCGTAAAAGAGCTAGTTAAAGAAGAGAAGGCAGTAGTTAATAGTTATTTACTAATCTATCGTAGCCGTAGCACAGATATTCATCATGATCTAATTTCCGGAGAACGTCATGACGAGTTTACATATGAAGATGGGAAGTGGAAGCTTTCCAAGAGGGTATTTATTGTAGATCAAACAACAATTAATACTAGAAATCTTGCAATCTTTGTTTAATAGAAGAAAAAGGAGGCAAAGTGATGTTATTAAAAGATAAAGTAGTGTTAATTACAGGAGGCGCATCTGGAATAGGAGCGGCCGTTACAAGACGATTCATTCAAGAAGGAGCAAAGGTAAGTATTATAGGTCGCTCACTTGAAACACTAGAACAAATGAAAGAAGAATTTAATGACAATCTCCTTATCATTCAAGGTGACGTAAGCAAATATGAAGACAACGAGCGCGCTGTAAAAGCGACTGTTGAACAGTTTGGTAAACTAGATGTATTTATTGCGAATGCAGGCGTTTTCGATGGATTTGCAAAATTCGCTGATGTGACACCCGATGCCCTATCAGATGCATATGATTATCTTTTAAATATAAACGTAAAAGGATCATTTTTTGGTGCAAAAGCAGCTTTAGAAGAATTACAAAAAACAAATGGTAATATTATTTTTACAGTATCTGGTGCAAGCTTCTACCCAGACGGTGGTGGAGTTTGGTACACGGCTAGTAAGCATGCCCAAATCGGATTAATGCGTCAACTTGCTTTTGAACTAGCACCAACTATACGCGTAAATGCAGTAGCGCCAGGAGGGACTTTAACAGCACTAACTGTCATTCCACCTTTACGTACATTTACTAAATCCGTGGATAATGATACAAAAGCTAGCAATATAAAAAGAAGAAATCCACTTCAACTAGCACAAATGCCTGAAGATCATGTTGCAGCATATGTACTCTTAGCATCTGATCAATCACGTGCAATAACTGGTGAAGTCATTTCTAGTGATGGTGGATTATCGGTTCGAGGACTTGGTTAAGAAATTTTTGGTTAAGCATAGGGTGTCTTAAAAGGGTGACTTTTTAAGGACACTCTCTTTTTTTATTAGTGTTAATAAATTGTAAGTGGTAGGAGATCAAACAGTATATACGATAAGTTTTATAGAGACCAGTTATATGATAAGTCGTTTAGAAGAACTGCTTTACGTTTGTAATATAAAAGGATCTAAGTTATTGATTTAGTTGAATAAGGTTTGTTTTTACTGACCTGAATCATTTGGCTTACTAAACAATATTAATAAAAAGCTGATAGCAAGTAAGATAAGAGGTATTCCTTGAATCATCATGAACATAGAGTTAAACTCAGCATCCCCATGACTTCATCATACGTTGCCATAAAAAATGCAATAGGTAACGCCCCTCCATTTATTAATAAAAAAAATAGAAGAACTTTTTTTATTTTACGATTTTTCTTATATGGAGGTTGTTAATCAACAATAAGAGTCAAAAAGAATATAGGAACATTTCGAGAATGATTAAATCTGCATATTTGTTTCAATTATCCACTATTTTTTCTCTACATTAACCTAAATAACCTACTGATTCTTTTAATAAGCACCGAAAACGGTCGTTTATGGATATGAAGCACTCAGAACATAAAAAGCCCTGATTTTTCTGCTTAGCATAAGAAAATCAGCGGCTTTTCCTTCCCAAAAATGTTTTAGCGTATAATATACCAGTTTTGTCGGCGGGACCCCAATAATAGACACTTTTAAATAGATACAACTTGATGTTTTCATTTTCTTTTCCTAAGTTGTATGGGTTAACGCTATGCCCTTTTAATCAAAATATACATATTTATTAGCGATAACTTATGTATGAATTTTCAATACATTATGATTAGTCCAGCCATTTAATCGTTTTTCCTACCTCTTTAAAAAAACGATTAAAGAATGATTCATTGTATATTTGGAATAATACCTTTGTATTTCTTTAGTTAATCAAAAAGGTGGGACCCAAATGGATAATCAAAAATTAGCCGATCATGAATCATTGGATTTACATGAAGTTATTAATTTTAAAACCCTTTGTTTAGCGAAATCAAAACTAATGCAAGGATTGGTATTTGATGATGATTTGAGAGCATTAATGCAAAAAGATGTTGAACAATCCATGCAAGCACTAGGAGAATTACAGTCAATTTATCAACGTGCACCTTTTGAAGCTCCTGTTCCTCAAAACCGCCCAACACCAATAATAGATTAAAAGGAGGCAAATTCATTGAATAATGACTATTTAGACCCAATAAACTCGCTACATGTACCTGAGCTAGCAGATACCACATTTGCGATGGATTTTCTTATTCGCGCTAAAGAAGGTGTTCGCAATATTGCGGTCGCATTAACAGAGTCAGCATCACCTGATGTTAGAACGCTCTTACGAAGCCATTTAATGCAAGGGATTGCTATGCACCAAGAAATTACAGATCTAATGATTAGTAAAAAATGGTTCCATCCATACGAACTAAGTGAACAATACCAATTAGATCAGCTGTCTGCCAACAATACATTAATGATTGGCAAAATGAATCTATTTCCTGCTGATAACAATAGAAAAGGCTTGTTTGACCGAACACCTGATGAACATTAACACTGGAGGCTTGTAACCAATGAAGGCAGTAACTTATCAAGGTATTAAAAATGTAGAAGTGAAAGAAGTTCCAGATCCGAAGATTGAAAAACCAGATGACATGATTATAAAAGTAACAAGTACAGCTATTTGTGGGTCTGATCTTCACCTAATTCATGGCATGATTCCTAACCTGCAGGAAAATTATATTATAGGCCATGAACCGATGGGAATCGTAGAAGAAATAGGCCCAGGTGTGACTAACCTAAAAAAGGGAGATCGAGTAATTATCCCTTTTAATATAGCGTGCGGTGAATGCCATTACTGTAAAACAAATTTGGAAAGCCAATGTGATAATTCTAATGATAATGGTGATATGGGTGCCTATTTCGGATATTCTGGTACGACGGGTGGCTATCCAGGTGGGCAAGCCGAATATTTAAGAGTTCCATTTGCCAACTTTACCCATTTCAAAATTCCAGAGTCTTGTGAAGAACCAGATGAAAAGTTAGCAGTTATTGCCGATGCGATGACTACTGGTTTTTGGAGTGTTGACAATGCAGGCGTAAAGGGTGGAGATACAGTTATTGTTCTTGGCTGTGGTCCAGTTGGTCTTTTTGCTCAAAAATTTTGTTGGCTAAAAGGAGCGAAGCGTGTCATTGCCGTAGATTATGTAGACTATCGTTTGCAACACGCCAAACGTACCAACAAAGTGGAGATTGTAAATTTCGAACACTTTGAAAATGTAGGAATGCATTTGAAAGAAATAACAAAGGGCGGCGCTGATGTTGTCATAGATGCAGTTGGAATGGACGGTAAAATGACTGATTTAGAGTTCCTGGCAAGCGGATTGAAACTTCATGGTGGAGCATTAGGTGCGTTTATCACGGCTACACAAGCAGTTCGTAAAGGCGGGACAATTCAAGTTACTGGTGTTTACGGTGGGAAATATAATGGATTCCCAATGGGAGATATTATGAACCGAAACGTCAATATTCGATCCGGACAAGCACCTGTGATTCATTATATGCCATATATGTTTGAATTAGTGACGACCGGGAAAATTGACCCAGGTGATGTCGTAAGTCACGTACTGCCACTTAGTGAAGCAAAGCGTGGCTATGAGATTTTTGACACAAAAATGGATAATTGTATAAAAGTCCTGTTGAAACCTTGAGGAAGGAGGTATAAAAATGAACTACGCCTTACATGAAGTTCTTGAGGTCCATGAGATAGCTGCATTTAAGACCACTTGTTTAACAAAATCCAAAACGATGAAAGCGTTAGTCACAGATCAGCTATTAAAAGATATTATGCAGCAAGACATTGATCTATCTACTAGACAATTACAAGAATATGCTTCAATCCTTTCCAACGCTAAGAAGTAAATTAGGAGATGAATAAACATGAATCCAATTATTGAAACTTTAACTGGCATGGACGCAATAACGGATCAAGTGGTTGCAATGGATCTACTCATTTCAGCTAAAAGTGGTATTAGAAATTATGCCATGGCAGTTACAGAGGCAGGAACACCGGAAATTAAAGAAATTCTCACTCGCCATTTAGAAGAAGCTCTTAATATGCATGAACAAATATCCACATATATGGCAGAAAAAGGATGGTACCATGCATGGGATACAAACGAACAGATCAGCTTAGATTTAAATAATATCAATACAGCATTGAACTTACCGACATTATAAAAAGTTTCCAGGAACAGTTAAACACTTACCAAATAAACTGTTCCTATTTTTCATTTTGTGTTTATTTAGCAGAAGTAAATACAATTAATACTTCATGTTTACTCGTGCTTGTTTTACAAATTAATTCACTATTTTTATTATGAAAATGTCGGAGCAGGGAATTCATCAATTTTGATACGAAGTAAACTATAAGGTTTTTGTCGTAAGTCTTCTCCATAATGAAATCTAGGCTGTCGATGTAACTGGTTTACAATGAAATACAAATATTGATCCGGACCTATTGAAAAAGTATCTGGCCACAAAATTCTCGGATCATGTGCGATAGTTTCCATTATTCCATTTGGAAATATCTTACGGATACAGTTGTTTTCATAATCTCCAGCATAAACAGTTCCCTTTGCATCTGTGATCATTCCATCAGATGCACCTTTTTCTCCCCAATGCCTCACATGATAAGATATATCCATGTCCGGTATCGTTCTGTCTCTCAGGGTTTCTGTTGAAATCGAGAACAAGTGACGACTGGTTAGTGGAGCAAAAAATAATATCTTTCCATCGGGAGAAATGGCAAGACTATCAGAAGCCAATCTAAATGGAGAAGTTGAACCGTCTTTGTTTCGATTCATTAAAATTTGACCTTCTACTTTCGGTAAAAAATAGGGATCAGGTGAAGTTGAATTTGCCCCATTTAACCGTCTAAACGCGTTTCCATTTGATAAATCTACGACGATAATAGCTCCTGGTCCTCTTGAAGATGAATCCGTTATATAAGCATAACCTGCTTTTCCAACACGAAAATCAAAGCGGACATCATTCAGATAAGTTGTAGGCAGTACAACCTCTTCTGTAAAGGTATATACTTTACTAATTGTATTAGTTTCTAAATCTACAGCGACTAATTTTGCCCCTCCTTTAATTGGTTCAGAAAAATTGGGTGCCGCTGTATCTAATATCCAAAGTGTTCCCCTTCCATCAGCAACTACACTTTGGACACTGATGAAAGTCATTGTGATATTCTCGGGGTTAACCAAATTGGCTTGTAAATTAGGATAAGGCTGCAATTTATTTTCTACAATTTCCCCCACCGTAAATTTAACATCGTCTCCCCATTTCGGAAAGCAAATGAAAATACGACCGGTTTCTGAAACAGTAACACCTGTAGGCATAGCTCCATAAAAAGCATAAACTAGTTCTAAATTACCGAAATATTTTTCACTAGGTAACATAGGTTTCATAATATCCTCCTCAAGCATTCAAACGGGATATCACCTATATATGATTTATATTTTTTCTAGTGCATGTTTCTTAATAAGTTTTTCTATACGAAAAGATGATTGAATTGATTGTTTTCGAAATTTAATAAGTCTGTCAGAAAATTCGATTAACGACACTCGAGCTACTTTCAAACTTGGATTAATAATTTTTATTATCTAATAAATTGGTTTAATAGTTGATTAAATTTATCCCGTTCTTCCCAAAATGAACCATGACCACTGTTTTGAAATGGGACAAGTTGTGAATTTCTTATTTTTTGATTAACTTCCTGAGCTTGCGAAAATGGAATCACATTGTCGTGTATTCCGTGAACGATTAAGGTTGGAACCGATATTTTCGGCAGGTCATCATATACATTCTCATCCCTTAGCATAACTACGATTGCAGCAGTTGACCAACCTGCTGCCTGTAAACCCAATTGAAAAAACCAGTCTGAGTATGGATTTGTTATATACTGAAAGAAAAAGGTTTCTGTTATTTCCCGCATCAGCTTTGGCCGGTCATTTAATGCTTGATTAAGCATTTGATTAGCATGATCTTTATTCGCAAAACCAACGGGAGCTGCAGCGTCTATAAGAACAAGATTAGATACTCCGTAGCTGTTGTGTCGAGCCATGTATCTAATTGCTATTGCTCCTCCTGTAGAATGCCCAGCAAGTATAAAGTTATTTAATTGAAGTACGTCGATCACATTGCGAATATCGTCTGCCAGTCGGTCCAGTGTGTACCCGTGAAATGGCTTATCCGAATTACCAAAACCTCTCCAGTCTATTCCTATACAACGGTATCCAAATGAGGGCAGAACATTAAACTGATATTCAAATTGTTTATGGCTTAATGGCCAACCATGTAAAAATACTATAGTCTTGCTCCCCCCAGGATTTATATCCTCCACATATAAATTCACACCTTGATCTACATTAACGTAGTATCCCACGTGGTTACCTCCAAAATTGTTAAAGTAGTTTAAAATATAAATTACTCACTTTAGTAATTTTATATGATTAATTTTTGAGAATAAATTTTAAGTATATTTCGTCACAATCTTTCTATTGAGAACCAAACTGTTATTAAAAAATGTAGTTTGGGACAGATTAGTTATTATAATTATTGATTAAAGTTTGAGGTATAGTTTAATACTGGGGTGATTATGAATATCCAACTAACAAGGAAGAAAGCTACCTATTACTGTTTTAATCTTATTAATCACAGTAAACAGTGTTTTTGCATAACCCCACAAGACTACTAATTTATAAAGAAAAAGTATTTATTGAAACTGTAGATCAATTTTATGAAGCATTAAGGAAGGAGTTATCCTGCTCATCAGAATTTTTACAGAAAACATCTAGAGTTTTACAAAAGACATAAGAATACAAATGGAAGAAATACCTGATGCATCAGTAAATATTAGAAAAAAGTTACTGTTTAATGATGGTCGAAAGATTTAAATAGATAACTTAACTTAATAATCATTTTCAAATCAGAAAGGAAGTATTATTCCATGAATGATGTTATATCGACAATAATTGAACACCGTTCTATCCGTTATTTTGAGGATAAGCCTCTATCGGATGAAC
The DNA here is from genome assembly GCF_002585125.1 of Bacillus sp. AFS029533. Classification (NCBI taxonomy): domain Bacteria; kingdom Bacillati; phylum Bacillota; class Bacilli; order Caryophanales; family Bacillaceae; genus Bacillus; species Bacillus sp. AFS029533. The sequence goes on from NZ_NUQC01000017.1 coordinate 78,783, forward strand.
AAATAAAAACGATTGTTTCTTGTGCTCAATCAGCCGCAACTTCTAGTTATATGCAGGCATACTCAATCATCGGTGTAAAAGATAAACTCTGTAAGAAAAAGTTAGCTGAGCTAGCTGGTAACCAGGAGTATGTTGAGAAAAATGGTCACTTTTTCGTATTTTGCGCCGATCTTTACCGCCATTCCGTTATAGGAGAAAATGAAAAGAAAAATGTCCTTCCATCAATAGAAAGCACTGAGAATTTTATGGTTGCATTGATCGATGCATCTTTAGCTGCACAAAATGCTGCAATTGCAGCAGAATCCATGGGGCTGGGAATTTGTTATATTGGAGGAATCCGAAATAACCTTGAAGAAGTGAAAACATTGTTAAAAACGCCTGAGCGAGTTTTACCTTTGTTTGGAATTGCAGTGGGATATCCGAAACAAATTACAGACCACAAACCGAGATTGCCGTTCGAACATATTTACCATGAGAACGAATATCAGCAAGATAAAGAAGTCTATGTAAAGCAGTTACAAGAGTTCGATGAAGTAGTCTCAAGTTATTATGAACAAAGAACCGGCGGTAAAAGAAAAGACCGATGGACAGAACAAATGGCAGTTATGCTTGAAAGACCAAACAGAGTGTATATGAAAGACTTTGTGCAAATAAATAAACTGGATCTCAAATAGAAAAGGCAAAAAATCCTTCCTTTATGGAAGGATTTTTGCAGAGTGTTGAAATATAAAATGGTCAATAGGGAAAACGGACATTAAATGAACATTTAATAATGATGAAATTATCATTTTTTTGGATGTTCTTTTAATGGTTTTAAATGTTAATATGTTTACTCATTTAAGAAACGAAATATTAGTCACCCAATTATTTACTATTTTACTCTATCCCATCGTTCAAGCTTATGAATATTTCTAGTAAAAAGCGTTGCGATAAACTTAGGCATACCAAATTCCACGATCTTTTGTTTCACTCTAGCTTTCATTTCATCAACGGTAAGATTAGGTAAAGTGAATTCACCGTTCATGTAGCAATGACTACAATATTTTTCACTTTTCGTTCCATTTCTTTCTGTCCCACTGCCAAGCTCATCTTTTGCTAATGGCATTCCGCAGCTTTGACAATTCTTATATTTTTTCATTTTAACTTTTCCTTTCACGTATGCTAGCTTGTTCCTTTTTCAAAAGTCTCTACTCCTTTTGGAAAATTATACTTTGAATAGATTTAAAAATGAAAGAGGTAATATAATTTAAAATTTAGATTTCAAAATTCCCTTAATTGAGCAATAGCTTTATTCCAAAATATGGTCCAATTACTGAGAAAGCTAATACCGCTTATTCAACTAAATTGCCATTAGTTGAATAAAGAAACTATCGTATATTCATATTTTTGTATAAAATCATCCACACAAAGAGGCCTATAAAATTCCCCTTATTAATTCAAAAGAGGAAGCTTATAGGCCTTTTATATAAAAAATATTAAAAATTACAGTATGCAATTAATTAAAACCAAGAACGTCTTCTACTGCTTTTTATCATATTCCACATTTCTCTTTGGTGATCAGGATCTTGTGGGTTTACGTCACAATTCATTAGCCATTGAGCTGCGTTTTCGCGTTGTTCCGGAGTGATTGATACACTACAGCAATCCGATAGTCTATCAATCATATGGCATGCACCTTCTCGGCTTTTTAAATCATTTTTACGGTATGATCGAAGAATACTATAAATGCGTGGAAACTTGCGAGGATCACAAATTTTACCACAAAATTCTCTCATTAAGCTTGGGTCAAGATTTCCCATAAAGCCACTCCTTTATTGTTTAAACCATTAACTAAAATGACATGCACACAAATATTTTTTCAACAATGTATTATATGCCGTTAAAGAAAATAGGGACGAGGCGTTTAACTAGAAATCATAAATTAGTCACTTGTCTTATACTTTTTTAGATAATGACTTAATGTCAATAAGGGCCAAATATAACGGTAGCTATGGTAATTTATATAAAAATGACCTGGTAATCCTCCACCTGTCGGATAGGTCAATCGCTTATCATGGATATTTAACCAGTTTAAAATGTTTGATATTCCATCGTCAATTTCACTAGTAGGATAATCGTTGATTGAAATGAGCGTATCCACAACCCATGATGTATGAACAATTGTCGAATAAGAAAGAGGGATATACTTTCTTTCTATATCGCTTTTACAAGACTCACCCCAGCCACCATCTTCGTTTTTTATATTGAGTAACCAGTTATTAGCTTTTTGAATGCTAGGGTGATTTGAGGGGATACCGACCGATTTCATACCAGTAATAGCGGCCCATGTTCCATAAATATATGAAATCCCCCAACGACCGTACCATGAACCATCTTCGTGTTGATGATGGATTAACCAATTAACTCCATCATCAATTCTTGGATGAACTTTATTTAATTTTAATTTAGATCCTAGAAATTCGATTGTTCTTCCAGTCAAATCTGCTGTAGATGGATCAACAGCAGTATCAACAAAATTTTGGATAGGAAAGATGAGTTTTAAGTACTTGCTACTGTTTTTTTCAAATGAGGCCCATCCGCCGTCCTTATTTTGCATATCCAATAACCATTTCACCCCAGCGTTCCAAGACTTTCGATAACCATCATCTATTAAAGAGAAATCAGTTGTTGCTCTTAAGACTGCTTGTGTATCATCTACATCCGGATTTTGAGTATTACTTTCCGTAAAACCCCATCCTCCTAAACAAATCCTATGATCTTTCTCGACTACCGTATGTTGGAGGGAGACTAAGTAGTTAGAAGCGGACTCAATCACTTTATCAGTTATTGGCACACCTGCTTCCTGCAATGCATAACTAGTAAGTGCTGTATCCCATATTGTCGAAGGGGAATTTTGGATATGAAGGGAATCTTCCAATTCAAATAGGAAAGATTTTATACCTAAAATAGCATTTTGAATGACGGGAGAAGTAGCTTGATAACCTAATGAAAGAAGTGCATAAATTCCAATAAAAGTAGCGCTGGCATAACTAGATAATGTTCCATCTCCTTCAATATTTTGAAGAATATATTGCTCGGCCTTCTTAATAGCCATTTTGGATAAAGTTTTTTTGAAAGGTATTTTAAAATATGGGAAATTCCGCTTTTTGTTCATCGCTTTAAATTTATTGTTTGTAAATAAATGTTGTATAGTAGGTGTCCATTTATTTTTAATCGTAAATTTTTTATGTCCTAATATTAAAAGTGGAGCAAAGTGGAATCGAACATAAGAACTAAATTTAAAGAAGGAGAAAGGAAGAAACTTTGGTAAATTCATCAAAAGGAGAGGGACTGGAAAAAATCTAGGCCATGGATACAATTCATGTAAGGCAAGCATAAATTTAGTGGAGACGTGTACACTCTCTAATCCCCCATTTTGACGAATGAACGTTTCTGCTTTCTTCATTTTTTTATCAGTAGTTTCTATATAACCCGAGAAAAGCAATGCAGTGTAAGCTTCTACAGTTACCGATAAATTTCCTGAGTCATCATCAAAAAGTTTCCACGCCCCACTGTCGTCTTGCTTTATTAATAAACGATTTACCAGCTTCTTAATTAGTTCTTCATCATGGCATTCAATCGTTCTTAAAATAATAATCATATAGGCATCTGTCATAGGACCGCTCTCGAAGCAATATCTCCATGATCCATCATCACTCTGATCCAATTTAATTTTATCTATTAGACTATCTATCTCAGCTCTAACTTTCTCCGATAAATCCATTTTTGATCTTCACCGCCAACTGATTGTGATACATATTTTTTCTCGTTAAAAATTATAAATTGGCAGCAGGGAATCTTACTCGACGTGGTTGCCAATTTTAGGAGTTAAGTATAAGTGCAACTACGCTTCTGACTTAACCAAAAAGGATCATCAGTCGACGAGTTTTCTTTTATATAGATATGTATATGGCCATCAATTGGGGCGGGCAACTATCTGTACAAATCTTTAGTTAAGAAGTAAAAACAGCTAATTAATTTTTAGTTACAGAGATTAAGTGAAAAAAATAAAAAGGAAGTATCTCAGAAAGCAAGAATACTAAAAAATACCCTCTATTTAAATTTCCAATATTTAGTAGTGTGGCTTTTTGCGTTTTACATCAGGAAGGATGGGGATAAAAAGTGGAAAGAGATTATTTAATTAAACCATTACTTGGCCAGCATTATCCTATGATTTCTCATGGAAAGGGTGTGTACCTATATGATCAAGATGGTAATAGGTACATTGATGGTTCATCCGGAGCAATTACTGTGGGAATTGGTCATGGGGTTGAAGAAATCATTGATGTTATGACTGAACAAGCAAAACAAGTTTCTTTTGTTTATCGTTCACAGTTTACGAGTGAACCTGCTGAGAAGCTAGCAAAGAAGCTGAGTGATATCACTCAAGGTGATTTAAATTGGACGTTCTTTGTTAATAGTGGTACTGAAGCAACAGAAACTGCTATGAAACTAGCGATACAGCATTACCAAGAAAAGGGAATGAAGGGGAAGAATAAAATCCTCTCACGTTGGATGAGTTACCATGGCATAACAATTGGAGCTTTATCTATGTCTGGTCACCCTTTAAGACGTCAAAGATTTGTACCAATTCTGGAGGATTACCCTTCAGTTTCACCACCATATTGCTATCGATGTCCTTTCAACTTAGAACATCCATCTTGTGATTTAGCGTGTGCATCTGAATTAGAAACAGCCATTGATCGAATTGGCCCTGAACATATTGCTGCATTTATTGCTGAACCAATTATCGGTGCTGCAGGCGGTGCGATTGTACCATCTAAAGGTTATTACCAAAGAATTAAAGCTATTTGTGAAAAGTACGATATTTTACTGATTGCAGACGAGGTTATGACTGGTCTTGGACGTACTGGGAAAATGTTTGCAATGGAGCATTGGGGTGTTCAGCCTGATATCGTTACGCTAGGAAAAGGATTAACATCTGGCTATACACCAATGGCTGCAATGATTGCTAGTGATCGAGTTATGGAACCGATTATGCAAGGTTCAAAACTTGTTATGAGTGGACATACTTTTAGTGCTAACCCACTATCAGCTGCTGTTTCATTAGCCGTAATTGAGTATGTTGAGAAACATAATTTAGTACAAGCCGCAGAAGAAAAAGGTAATTATCTGTTGAATAAGCTCCAAGGATTAAAAGAGAAATTTCCATTCATTGGAGATGTTAGAGGAAAAGGTTTGTTAATCGGCATTGAATTTATTCACGGTATTAAATCAAGTTCCTTTATTCAAAAAGTAATGAGTAAGGGGCTACTTTTATACCCTTCTGTTGCTGGAAAAAACGGAAAAGAAGATTCAGCTTTCATGATTGCGCCACCTTTAACGATTACATATGGGGAAATGGATGAATTGCTTCAAATTCTTACAGATGGTTTAAAGGAATTGGAAATGGAACAATCCCATCTTACTTTTACAGCTAAGGGGGAAACAGTATGAATTTAGTTGAAAATACTTATAAAAAAATAGCAACTATAGAACAAATTCTTCAATTTTTTCATGATGACATGACACTAATGGTTGGAGGATTTGGAGGAGTCGGTTCACCGCCAACTTTACTTCAAGCATTATTTGATAGTGGAGTTAAGGATCTTCACTTAATTAGCAATGATACTGGATTTCCGGATATTGGTATCGGAAGGATGGTAAGGAATGAAAGAATCAAATCAATTGTGACATCTCATATAGGATCGAATCCGTTTGCCGGAAAATTAATGACGGAAGGAAAGCTCAAAGTAGAATTTTCTCCGCAGGGTACTTTAGCAGAGCGTATCCGTGCTGGAGGAATGGGACTTGGAGGAGTTTTAGTAGATGTAGGTCTTGATAGTATGACAGAAGACGGTAAAGAGAAAGTGTTTGTAAAAGGTAAACAATTTCTAGTTGAAGAAGCTCTTAAAGCAGAAGTTAGTATTATTTTTGCAAAGAAAGCTGATCCATTTGGAAACTTGGTTTTTGACAAGAGTGCAAGGAATATGAATCCTCATATGGCTATGGCAGGAGATATTACGATTGTAGAAGCGGAAGAAATCGTTCCACTTGGCTCGTTGAATCCTGAGGAAATCGTAACTCCAGGTGTGTTTGTTGATTACATAATTTCATCAGAAGGAGTGAACTGGAAATGGGCATGGGAATAGACTTTCGTCAAAAAATTGCGATGCGAGCTGCTAAGGAAATAAAAAACGGAATGATCGTAAATTTAGGAATTGGAATTCCATCCATTGTTCCCGATTACTTACCAGAAGATGTACATGTTATGTTCCATGCGGAAAATGGTGTTATGGGAATTGGACCGAGTCCCGAAAAAGGGAAAGAGGATGAAAATTTATGTAATGCAGGTGGTTTCCCAATCACTGTTTTAAAAGGTTCTAGCTATTTTGATAGTGCTACTGCTTTTGGCATTATACGAAGAGGTTTACTAGATTTAACGGTTCTAGGGGCATTACAAGTTAGTGAAAAAGGAGATTTAGCAAACTGGATTGTACCTGGAAAGCGTGTACCAGGAATAGGTGGAGCAATGGATTTAGCTCAAAAGGCTAAGAGAGTAATAGTCGTTATGAATCATACCGACAAAGCTGGGAATCCAAAAATTGTGAAAGAATGTAGTTTGCCATTAACTTCTAAGTCTTGTGTTGATTTAATCATAACGGAAATGGCTGTCATTGAAGTAGTCGATGATACTTTAGTGCTTAAAGAACTAATGAGTCCATATACTGTAGAGGATGTAATTGAAAAGACTGGTGCGAAACTAGAAATTAGTACGGATTTAAAAATGTTTATATAGAAAAGGGTGAAGAGGATGAGTCATTACAAAAAAGTTATTCAAGATTATATAAGCAATCATAAAGATAAAACAGTTGATCTTCTTAAACAGCTAGTAATGGAAAATAGTGTGTCTGGTAATGAGAGTAAGGCACAAGCAATTGTCCTTGAAAAACTAAGAGAACTTGATTTGGATTTAGACGTATGGGAACCAGATCTAAAAGAAATGAAAGAGCATCCTTATTTTATTTCAACAAGAGACAGTTTTACTGGTAGTCCTAATATTGTCGCTACGCTTAAAGGAACGAGCGGAGGAAAGTCTATGATCCTAAATGGACATATAGATGTTGTTCCAGAAGGAAATATTCAGCAATGGACATACGCTCCTTACAGTGCAACAGTTGTAGATAACAAGCTTTATGGGCGTGGAGCAACTGATATGAAGGGCGGAAATGTTGCGCTAATTTTAGCAATAGAAGCAATAAAACGAAGTGGTATTACACTAAAAGGAAATGTTTATTTTCAAAGTGTAATCGAGGAAGAGAGTGGTGGTGCTGGTACACTTGCTACTATATTGCGAGGATACTCAGCTGATGGTGTTATTATACCTGAACCAACAAATATGAAATTTTTCATTAAGCAGCAAGGATCAATGTGGTTCCGTCTCAAAGTAAAAGGTAAGGTAGCACATGGAGGTACTCGTTACGAAGGTGTAAGCGCTATTGAAAAAAGCGTACTTATCATTCAACAAATCCAAAAACTTGAGCAATTACGAAATGAACGAATAGCTGATCCGTTATATGATGGAGTACCGATTCCAATTCCAATCAATATTGGAACAATTCACGGTGGAACATGGCCATCTTCTGTATCTGATTTAGTGACTTTAGAAGGAAGATTCGGAGTTGCGCCAAATGAGAGATTAGAAGATGCGAAAATAGAATTTGAGAATTGGATAGATAATATTAAAAATCTTGATGATTGGTTCGTAGAAAATCCTGTAGAAGTAGAGTGGTTTGGAGCAAGATGGGTTCCTGGTACTGTTGAAGCTGATAGTGAATTAGTACAAACTTTGCAACAAAACTATCTTGAAACAATGAAACAAAACCCAGTAGTTGAAGCTGCACCATGGGGAACTGATGGAGGATTATTTACACAAATTTTAAATATTCCAATGATTGTTTTTGGACCAGGAGAGACAAAAGTAGCTCACTACCCAGATGAATTTATTGATTTAGATCAAATGTTTTTAGCTGCAGAAATCATTGCCTGTACATTAATTGACTGGTGTGGAGTTGAGGGCCAACAACATGAAGGTGAGGGAGCATATGAAAACGAAAAAGTATTATGAAACAATTAAAGTTCAACAGGAAAACTATTATTTCGAAGGTGCTTTAGATTATTTTAATGAGCGAATTCGAGTTGATTTTTACTTAGGGAATGTATCACTACTAATTGAGAGAATAGAAAAATTAGCAAAAGAAAACAAATTTACTAAGCTAATTATTAAAGCAAGAAGTGAACATTTATATTCCTTCTTACAATCAGGATATATGATTGAATCTGCACTGAAAGGCTATTTTCAAGGTAGTGATGGCTTTTTCGTTACGAAATATGCTAGCCAGGATAGAAGAAATAGTCTTTATTGGGACGCTGGAGATGACATTTTAGATGCTGTTTTAAAGAGTGATCGATCAAAAGAAAAGGTAATTCCGAACGATTATGTTTTACGAAGAGCTGAAAAAAATGACTCAACTAAACTTGCTAAATTATATGGTCAAGTTTTTAAGGTATATCCTACACCTTTAAATGAATCCGCCTATGTTGAAAAGACGATGGATGAAGGGACTATTTATTGGGTTTATGAGAAAGATGGAAATATTGTAAGCGCAGCATCTGCTGAAGTGGACTTCAGTCAAAGAAATGCTGAGCTAACAAATTGTGCAACACTTGAAGAGCATCGTAAGCATGGATTGATGAAGGAGCTAATGAAGAAGTTAGAACAGGATTTAGTAAGCCAATCAGTTTATTGCTCTTATACGATCGCGCGAGCATTATCATATGGAATGAATGCAGCCTTTCATCAATTAGGGTATAAGTACACTGGAAGAATGACAAACAACTGCTATATCTTTGATAAATTAGAAGATATGAACGTATGGGTGAAAGATCTTTCAAAAATAGTCTTTTAATGTCAAACTGCCGAAAATTGAGCGTCAAATCGCCAAGTTTTCGGCAGTGAAAGGATGGTTATGAAATGAACGCAACAATTCCAACTAATGAAATGATTAGTGCCATATTAAATAGTATCGATGAATCAATTCACGCAGTCGACAAAAATGGAATGACTATATTTTATAATCAAGTTGCGGCTGACCATGACGGTGTTTCAGTTGAGGAGGTTCTGGGAAAGCATGTACTAGAAGCTTTCCCTTCTTTAACGAAAGAAACAAGTACCTTATTGAAAGTACTAGAAACAAAACAAGCGATTATTCAACAGCCTCAACGCTATGAAAATATTAAAGGCCAATTTATTGATACTGTTAACACGACAATTCCGATCATTTTGGATGATCAATTGATCGGTGCGGTTGAAATTGCAAAGGATTATTCTACAATTAAATCGCTTGGTGAGAAGGTATTAGACTTACAAGCGAGGATTAAAACGCAAGTAAAAAAAGGAAAAGCTAAACAAGTTCACTCATATACGATCACAGATATATTAACAAATGACCCTGCTTTAATGGCCGTAAAAAATCAAGTTGAAAAGGTAGCAAATGCAGACTCTGCAGTACTGGTAGTTGGTGAAACTGGAACTGGAAAAGAACTTTTTGTCCAGTCAATTCACCATAGTTCAAATAGAAGTGAAAGCCCTTTTATTGCTCAAAACTGTGCTGCTTTACCAGAATCATTACTGGAAAGTATACTATTTGGTACGACAAAAGGTAGTTATACGGGAGCGATTGATCGAGCAGGGTTATTTGAACTTGCCGATGGTGGAAGCTTGTTTTTAGATGAACTAAATTCGATGCCATTAGAGCTTCAAGCCAAGCTACTAAGAGTACTAGAGGATGGAGTTGTTCGCCGAATAGGTGATCAAAAGACTCGTAAAGTTAATGTAAGAGTAATCGCTGCAATTAATGAATCACCTTTAGATTGCGTTCAAAACGGTATTATGCGACCGGATTTGTATTATCGTTTGAATGTGTTTTCTTTGTTCATACCTCCGTTAAGAGAAAGGAATTATGATATCGAGCTGCTCACGTCTCATTTTGTTGAGCAATTCAATGAACGTTTTTCAAAGAATATCCGAAATGTAGAACATACTGTATTTGAGTTATTCCATCAGTATAATTGGCCTGGTAATGTTCGGGAACTAAAGCATACGATTGAGCATGCTATGATTATGGTAGAAGGTCATACTCTTACAGTCAAACATCTACCGATTCAACTACAACAAATTAAGAAAAGTACTGAAACAAAAGGAGTTCAGCCTTTACGTTCGGCAATGCAGGAAATGGAAATTTCACTCATTAAACAAGCTTTACTACAAACGAATTCTAATATTCAACAAGCTTCAGCACTACTTGAAATACCTAGGCAAACTCTTCAATATAAGATTCAAAAGTTAAATATCGTAGTATAAACAACAATTTAATCTTCTAAAAAATTTAGTTTTAGCACTTCATTCAATAGCCAAGCCGCCTAATTTTAGGCGGTTTTATTATTTTTAATTCCTCTTAGGAAGATACCAACTTAAGATTTTAGCTTTAAAAAATAAAAAAACAGGCTAAATAGTTTGAATTTTCTATATTTGTGGCGTTTTTATTAAATAATTGTAAATTTTTGGCACGGCTCTTGCTATATATTAAAACAAACAGTTTGAAAGGGGATGTAAGTATGGTAAATGCAGTCTATGCTCCAAAAAGACATTGGAAAGAAGTTGAATTATGGAAAGATGTAACAGATGAACAATGGAATGATTGGGTTTGGCAACTTACAAACACCATCAAATCATTGGATGAGTTAAAGCAAGTAATTAATCTCACGCCAGACGAAGAAGATGGGGTACGAATTGCGACAAAAACAATTCCACTAAACATTACCCCATATTATGCATCGTTAATGAATCCGGATGACCCACGTTGTCCAGTTCGTATGCAATCAGTACCAATCTCTGCGGAGATTCATAAAACTAAGTATGATTTAGAGGACCCACTTCATGAGGATGAAGATTCTCCTGTACCAGGTTTAACACATCGTTATCCAGATCGTGTCCTATTTTTAGTAACAAATCAATGCTCAATGTACTGTCGTTACTGTACTAGACGTCGTTTCTCAGGACAAATTGGAATGGGAGTGCCAAAGAAACAGCTTGATGCTGCTATTAATTACATTAGCAAAAATCCTCAAGTACGAGATGTACTTATTTCAGGTGGAGACGGTCTTTTAATTAACGATAATATTTTAGAGTATATTTTAAAAAATTTACGTGATATTCCACATGTGGAAATTATCCGTATTGGTACAAGGGCACCTGTAGTATTCCCGCAACGTATTACTGAAAATCTTTGTAATATCTTAAAAAAATATCATCCGGTTTGGTTAAATACTCACTTTAATACTTCAATTGAAATTACAGAGGAATCGAAACGAGCTTGCGAAATGCTTGCAAATGCTGGTGTACCATTAGGAAACCAAGCCGTAATCTTAGCTGGAATTAACGACAGTGTACCAATTATGAAAAAGCTAATGCATGATTTAGTTAAAATTCGTGTTCGTCCATATTATATTTATCAATGTGATTTATCAGAAGGAATTGGTCACTTCCGTGCGCCTGTTTCAAAAGGTTTAGAAATTATGGAAGGATTACGCGGCCATACTTCTGGATATGCAGTACCAACATTTGTAGTAGACGCACCGGGTGGTGGAGGAAAAATTTCTCTTCAACCAAATTACTTAATTTCGCAAAGTGCTGATAAAGTTGTTCTTCGTAATTTTGAAGGTGTAATTACTACTTATCCAGAACCACAAAACTACGTACCAGGAAGAGCAGAAGCATACTTTAAAGAAATTTATCCTAATATGGATGAAAAACGTTCCAATGCAGGAATCGCTGGATTAATGAATGAAACAAAATTCAATCTTGTACCAGAAGGTTTACAACGTATGGAAGTTCGTAAAACATATGCAACAAACCCAGAGCATGCTTCTTTAAAAGATAAGCGCGATAAACGCGACGAATTAAAAGAAAAGAAATTCCAAGCACAGCTTACAAAAATCCAAGTTAGTGAAAAGCTAGTAGGAAGTGCACAAGGAGACACTGAATGATGAAATGTCAGTGGTGCGAATCAGCTAACATAGTTGAATCAACAAATACAGTCTACTGGGAACTTCCTGATGGTACGAAGGCAATTGAGATTAAAGAAACACCATGTATCATTTGCTTAGATTGTAAAATAACATATCAAACAGATGATACTGTTAGTGCAATTGAGGAGCAATTATATTTAATTGACACGAAGCTGCTTGGTAAATCGACTTCATATAATGGGTTGATCGAGCAACAAAGATTATTAAAGAGGAATTATTTCGACTTTTCCAAATAAGAAATGAGAAGCGACCATTCGCTTCTCATTTTCTCTAATGTTCAAACTTTTCCTAAACCCGCCAATGGACGTTTAAAAAAAGCAGAAAATTATCGAATCCAAAAAACGACTGAAAAGGAGTATTTTAATGAAAAATACGGTAAACACAATAACAGTCATTGATTCTGAGAGTCATATTCCTTCCATGCCTCAAGAGTTGAAGCGTGGATTAAAACCTCGCCATATTACAATGATTTCACTAGGAGGAACAATTGGAACAGGTCTATTTTTGGCAAGTGGAGGAGCAATCCATAATGCAGGGCCAGGTGGTGTTCTAGCAGCTTACATAGCTATTGGAATAATGGTGTACTTTTTAATGACAAGCCTTGCTGAGATGGCTACATATATGCCAGTTGCAGGATCTTTTAGTACATACGCAACAAAATTCGTTGACCCTGCACTTGGTTTTGCACTTGGCTGGAATTACTGGTATAACTGGGCAATTACGATAGCAGCTGAATTAGCCGCAGTTACAATGGTTATGAAATTCTGGTTGCCACATACATCCTCACTCTTATGGAGTTCATTATTTTTAGCTATTATCTTTCTGTTAAACTATCTGTCTGTTAAAGGGTTTGGGGAATCTGAATACTGGTTTTCTATTATAAAAGTTGTTACAGTAATCATTTTTTTAATTTCGGGATTTTTAATGATTTTTGGAATTATTGGTGGAGATGCAGTAGGGTTTAAAAACTTTACAGTTGGTGATGCTCCGTTTCATGGAGGATTCATGGCGACACTTGGCATTTTTATGGCAGCTGGATTTTCTTTCCAAGGTACTGAGTTATTAGGGGTAGCTGCTGGGGAGAGTGAGGAACCAGAGCGAAATATTCCTCGTGCGGCTCGCCAAATCTTTTGGCGTATTTTATTATTTTACGTATTATCCATATTTGTAATAGGTCTGTTAATACCATATACAAATCATAATCTAGCAAGTGGAGATGTAGCTGTTAGTCCATTTACGCTAGTTTTTGATAAAGCTGGCATTGCATTTGCAGCGTCTGTAATGAATGCAGTAATCTTAACGGCAGTTTTATCAGCTGGAAACTCTGGAATGTATGCTTCAGCTCGAATGCTGTGGGATATGGCTCGCCAAGGGAAAGCTCCAAAAGCATTAGGTAGGTTAAATAAAAGGGGTGTACCTGTTAATGCATTAATCATTACAGCGGCAGTCGGTACATTAGCATTTTTAGCTTCTCTATTTGGCGACGGAGTTGTTTACGTTTGGTTACTTAATGCTTCAGGTATGTCTGGTTTTATTGCTTGGCTTGGAATAGCAATTTGTCATTACCGATTCCGTAAAGCATACGTAGCACAAGGAAAGGATTTAAATGACCTACCGTATAAAGCGAAATGGTTCCCGTTCGGACCAATATTTGCTTTTGTACTATGTGGGGTCGTTATTCTTGGACAAAACTATTCAGCATTTATGGGCAAAGCAATTGACTGGAACGGTGTACTTGTTTCATATATAGGGCTGCCATTATTCCTTATTTTATGGATTGGATATAAACTAATAAAAAGAACAAAAATTGTTCAGCTTAATGAGTGTGATTTGGAGAATGAAGCGTGAATGACATATTTTAATTGATAAAAAGATCTAACTTTTAATTGAATCGTAATTGTTTGGAGATGTAATTCGTATGAGAATTAGCATCTCTTTTTTTATCTGAAAATTCATTATATTTTATAATTTAAATTGCTGATATAGATTTTTTAGCAGACACCAGAGAGTACTCAGTCGTTCATCCAACTGAAGAATTTGGAATAAACTAGCAGAGCAAAATAGTAAAAAGTACACTGGTCTTTATGTATGTATAGCAATCCTATACTCTTACAGAATCAAAAAATAAAAATATCTTGTTAATAAATATGATATTTTTTATAATTATCTGTATCTTATAAGTAAAAGGATTGTTACTGCAATGCAGGCAAAACCTAGATGATTAATGTCTTAATGTTAGACATTGGTTATTTAGGTTTTTTTTACCTATAGATGTAGTAAAATTGACCTGTAAAAAAAGAAGCTTTAGTATAGAAAGAATAAATGGTATCGCAAATAATCCTTCGCAAGAGAGGTGAAATAGATGATCATCCATAAAGTGATTAATAACAATGTAGTAAGCGTTTTGAATGAGCAAAATAAAGAAATGGTTGTTATGGGGAGAGGGCTAGCCTTTAAGAAAAAACCAGGTGATCCTGTTGATGAGCAACTGATTGAAAAGGTTTTCAAGTTGGATAACAAGGATTTATCGGAGCATTTTAAGAAGCTGCTTGAAGAAATTCCTTTACAATATATGGAACTGTCAGATGAAATTATCCGCTTTGCAAAAGAGACATTGGGAAAAAAATTAAGTGAAAGTATTTATGTGTCTCTGACAGATCATATTCATTTTGCCTTATATAGACAGAAAAATGGACTCGAAATCAAGAACCCGTTACTTTGGGAAGTAAAACGACTGTATAAGGAAGAATTTTCGGTTGGTAAACATGCTTTAAATATTATTGAGCAAAAAACAGGGATCCGTTTACCTGAGGATGAAGCAGGTTTTATTGCTTTGCATGTAGTAAACGCGGAATTGAATGAGGAAATGACGAATATTGTAAATATTACAAAGTTCATTCAAGAAATATTAACTATTGTAAAATATCATTTTAAAATTGAGTTTGATGAGGAATCTTTAAACTATTATCGATTTGTCACACATCTTAAATTTTTTGCTCAAAGGATTTTTAGTAAGACATATTTAAATAATGAGGAAGATTTTCTGTTCAATACAATAAAAGAGAAATATAAAGATGCCTCAATATGTACAGAAAAAATCAAAGATTTTGTTCTAAAAAAATATGAATATGAATTAAGTACAGAAGAAAAACTTTATCTAACAATTCATATTGCTCGCGTTGTTAATAGAAATTAATTTTTTGATGAAAGCGTTGACAATGTTAATTTACAGTGATAATATCAAATTATCAATTAAATACATCCGATTTTATAGGATTGTTACTGGTCGTGCAGGCAAAACCTAAATTGTCGTCTCTTATGTTTTTTAAGAGGTTGCAGTTTAGGTTTTTTGTTTTCTTGGGACACTTTTGATCCGGACGAAGGAAGTCAAGATAGGCCAGTTTACATATCGCTGTATTTAATTAAAATTAAATAACAAAATTCAGGATTGTTACTGGTCATGCAGGCAAAACCTAAATTACAAGAGTGTATGATGATTTTTCATGCTTCTGTAGTTTAGGTTTTTTTTATTTTACTAAAATAATAACTAGGAAGATGTTTTAATTATTTTTGGAATTTTCCATAATTTGAGGAGGGGTATTTATGGATTATAAACGAACTGCTAGTGAGATTATTGATTTAGTCGGTGGGGAAAAAAATATAACCAATTTAATTCATTGTATTACTAGGCTTCGATTTAATTTGAACGATGATAGCATAGCAGATAAAAACAAAGCTAAAATCGAAGCAATTGATGGTGTTATGGGAGTAAACAGAAGTGGCACTCAATTTCAAGTAATCATTGGAAACGATGTTGTAAAAGTATTTGATGAAATAAATAAAAGTGCCAATATTAATTCTAGTAATTCAGATGGTAATAAAAAAGCTAAAGGTAAAGGGATAGGAAGTATTTTTGATGTAATATCTGGAACATTTGCACCAATATTACCTGCAATCACTGGAGCGGGTATGATCAAAGCAATTCTTGCAATTCTTTTGACATTCCACTGGATTTCAGACAAAAGTCAAGCATATATCATAATGAATGCAATCGGAGACGGTGCATTCTACTTCATACCGTTCTTAGTTGCTTTTAGTGCAGCGAAAAAATTCGGTTCCAATCAATTTGTTGCAGTTTCAATCGCTGGTGCGATTATGCATCCGTCCATTACAGCTTTATTAAGTAGTGGCAAACCAGTTCATTTTATCGGACTTCCTGTAACGGCTGTAACATATGCTTCGTCCGTTATTCCAATCTTATTGGCAATTTGGATTGCATCTTATGTAGAAAAATGGACTGATCGTGTAACTCCGAGCATGGTTAAACTAATAATTGTACCGACTATTACTCTATTGGTAATGGTTCCGATCACTTTAATTGCTGTTGGTCCACTTGGTGTATTCATTGGTACTGGTCTTTCTAAAGGTGTTACGTTCCTATATGCTCATACAGGTATTTTTGCAGGGCTTCTGCTTGGAGGTACATTCTCTTTAATCGTTATGACTGGTATGCACTACGCGTTTCTTCCAATTGTAGTTGGAAACTTAAGCACAAAAGGATACGATACAATCCTTCCAGCAATGTTCATGGCTAATATGGGGCAAGCTGGAGCGGCTTTTGCAGTATTCTTAAAATCAAAAAATAAATCATTTAAATCATTAGCACTTTCAGTTAGTATGACAGCTTTAATGGGTGTAACAGAACCAGCGATGTATGGTGTAAATATGAGACTTAAAAAGCCATTCATTGGGGCTTTAGTAGGTGGAGCAATCGGTGGAGCTTACTATGCATTGATGGCCGTAAAACTATACGTTATTCCAAGTAACGCTGGTCTACCAGGAATTCCTTTCTTTATTGGTGAAACATTTGTTTATGCGTTGATCGGTTTACCGATTGCGTTTATCGCAGGTACAGTTGCTGCATACTTTATTGGCTTCGAGGATGTAAAAGTAAAAGAAGACAAAAAGGAAGAAAAAGTAGTAAATGAAGTAAAAAACGTTGATCAAAACCGTATTCAAGAAGTAGTAAGTCCTATAAAAGGAAAAGTTGTACCTTTAACTGATGTTAAGGATGCTACATTCTCAAGTGAAGCTTTAGGTAAAGGTATTGCCATCGAACCTCAAGAGGGAAAAGTTGTTTCTCCTGTAGATGGTGTTGTTACAACTTTATTTAGAACGAAGCACGCGATTGGCATTACATCTGAAAATGGAATTGAAATTCTAATTCACGTTGGAATGGACACAGTTAAATTAGATGGTGAATTTTTCACAGCACATATTAGCCAAGGTGACGTTGTGAAAGCTGGGGACTTACTAGTTGAATTTGATTTAGTAAAAATTAAAGAAGCAGGCTACGAGGTTACAACTCCTATCGTTATTACAAATAGTACTAATTATCTAGAAATTAATGCCGTAAATAAAGAAAACGTTAAAGAAAATGAAACACTTTTAACGATTTGTGGTTAATTTAGAAAACGATTCTGACTGCCGTCTTTAAAGTCAGCAGTCAGAATATTTTAATAAAAATTGTGGAGGGGAACATTATGACAAAAAACTATTCATTTCCTAAAGGATTTTTATGGGGCGGAGCAACTGCTGCCAATCAATTAGAAGGTGCTTACCAAGAAGGTGGAAAAGGGTTAAATTTAGCAGATGTTATGCCTGGAGGAAAAGTAAGATTAAAAGTTATTCAAGAACCGGGATTTGATTTTAAAATAAATAAAGAAAAATATGTCTATCCGAATCATGATGGAATTGACTTCTATCACCGTTATAAAGAAGATATTGCACTTTTTGCAGAAATGGGATTTAAAACATATCGTATGAGTATTGCATGGAGTCGTATCTTTCCAAAAGGCGATGAATTAGAGCCAAACGAAGCAGGTTTAGCTTTCTATGATCGTGTGTTTGATGAACTAAAAAAATATAATATTGAACCAGTTGTAACAATTTCTCACTACGAAATTCCATTACACTTAATTACAGAATATGGTGGCTGGCGTAACCGTAAAGTAATCGAATTCTTTAATCGATATGCAACAACATTATTCGAATACTATAAAAACAAAGTAAAATACTGGTTAACTTTTAACGAAATTAATGGTGCAACGCATTTACCACTATTAGGTCTTGGATTTTCTCCTGAAAGTAAAGAAACACAATTGCAGGATAGCTTCCAAGGACTTCATCACCAATTTGTAGCAAGTGCATTAGCTGTAAAGGCAGGTCATGAGATCATTCCGGGTAGCCAAATTGGTTGTATGCTTGTATATGTCCCGACTTACAATTACGACTCAAACCCTGAAAATGTAATGTATGCTCTACAAGAGTCTCGCCTTTGGAATAACTACTGTGGAGATGTTCAAGTTAGAGGTGCATATCCAGCATTTGCAAAACGCTTCTGGAAAGATAATGATATCAACTTAGCTATTCAAGACGGTGACTTAGAAATTATTAAAGAAGGAACAGTTGATTTCATATCGTTAAGCTACTATATGTCTCGCACTGAGAAAAAACATAAAACGAACGAAGAAAGTAGCCAAGGTAATTTAGTTGGTGGTGTTAAAAATCCATTTTTAAAAGAAAGTGATTGGGGATGGGAAATCGATCCAACTGGTCTTCGCATTGGATTAAATCAATTATATGACCACTACCAAAAACCATTATTCATCGTAGAAAATGGTCTTGGAGCATATGATCAAATTGAAGAAGATGGTTCGATTAACGATGATTACCGTATTGATTACCTACGTAGTCATATTGAGGCTATTGGTGAGGCAATCGAGGATGGAGTTGAACTAATGGGTTACACTCCATGGGGATGCATTGACTTAGTAAGTGCGTCTACAGGTGAAATGTCTAAACGTTACGGCTTTATTTACGTAGATAAACAAGATGATGGAAGCGGAACTTTAGAGCGCAAAAAGAAAAAATCATTTTATTGGTACCAAAATGTTATTCAAACTAATGGGGAACAACTTGATTAATTATGAAAGAAAAATAGAAGAAACGTACATATTTTGAAATAAATATGTACGTTTTTTCTATTAATCTATTATTTTATAACTTCATACTTTACACATCCAAATCCTTCTCTAAATTAATACCAATTTTCCCTTCCTGTATTCTAGATCTGAATAGAGCCCAGTAAATAACAATCCCAGCAAGAAATAAATAAAGGATTACTTTAGTTGTTGGTAGGAAATCTTTTGGGAGTGTTAAAATACCAACTTCAAATACTAGCCAAATAATCGCAAGAATCGTAACAGGTAGTCGCCATTTTCCTAGCTTAAAACCATCTGTATCCGGTAAAGTTTTAATTTTAGTAGCGTATGCAATTACAGTAATTAAGTAAATTATGGCCGGAAGTGCCGCAGAAGTACCTATTAATAATGATAGTTTCCCAAAATAGAAAACAGCAATAATGCCTAATACAGAAACTAAAATTATCGCATTGTACGGTACATTATGTTTTTTATCTACCTTTTTAAACACATTTGAAGCAAAAAACACATTGTCTCTTGAAAGGGCATAAATAAGTCGAGATGCAGAAGCCATAATGATTAATCCACAAGCAAAAATTGAAACAATCACTAATGCAAGGAAGAAGTCAGCAACTGCAGTGCCCAAACGTGATTGTAAAATATCAGAAATAGGGGAAGCAGAAGCCATGATACTATTAATATCTTTAATTCCCGAAGTAACAATGATTAAGAAAACAAATCCAATTACACCTGCAAGTAACATTGAGTAAACGATGGCTTTAGGTACGGTTTTATTAGCATCAACTGTTTCTTCTGCTAGATTTGCCGCAGCTTCAAAGCCTACTAAAGTATAAGAGCCCATTACGACTGATAGTACAAATGCTGTTAAATAGCTTCCATTTGAGCCAACTTTGTGAGCAGTGTAAGTTAATAATGAAAAATCTGCTCCTTTGAAAAATAAGACAAAACTTAAAATAATAATAATGCCAATAAATCCAATTACCTCTGTATAAACAGCTGAATTATTAATAATTGTAGCAATCCTTACTCCGTAAATATTTAATAATGCTTGTATAACGATTGTAATTAATACGACTGTTGTAAGAACTGTAGTAGTACTCTTAATACCAATTAAATCAAGAAAAATCGGTGCTACACCATAATCAACAGTAGGTACAACAATAATTAAGTAACATAAAGCTGCCCAACCTGTAAACCAACCAAATCCCCGATTCGTTAAACGGCTAACCCATTGGTATACATAGCCACTTAAAGGAATTTTGCTTGATAGATCTGCAAATATTAAGGCTACAAGTAAATGTCCCACCATAACAAATGGCCAAGTCCAAATACCAGCAGGTCCGGCTGCTCCTAAAGCAAGACTATAAGAGCTAAAAATACCAGTTGTTATTGAGATAAATGAGAATGCAACTGCAAATGAACTAAAAAATTTTAATGAACGCTGTAATTCCTGTTTGTAGTTAAACGATTGTAAAGCATCTGAATCAATACCTTGTTTACTCATAAATCATCTCCTCCAAATTCGAATTTATTTACAGAATTTTCTTATAATTAAACCCATAGTTAGTCCTATTAGATTAACTAAAAGTTTTATTATCGATCGGGTAAAAAATCTACATATTTTCTTGTACCTAAAATTGGGCAGAGTGATAGTTTACCGTTAACAATGCAACTTCCGTGCCAGTCTAATAGATGTGAGTAATTTTAGAGATTCATATAAAAAGAGAAGAAAATCTTATGAGTTCTTGAATAATGTATGCAGTACTGAATAACAACTAGACCAATCATAAAAGTAGATATAAGTAAAAGGAATTTCGTTTTTTCTATTAATACTTATTAATTTCAAAGCAATAGTAGCTGTTCTTTATAACGTTTACAAAAAATTAATAATTTGGCATAAAACTTGCAGTTCTAGAAAAAGACTTATTTAAATATTCAAAAAAAGGAGGTTTCTGTCGGAAAAGTAAGAATTATAAGGAAGTAGTAATAATGGTGTAAGCGCTTAATCTAAAAAACGAAGGGGATATGATAGGTGGAAAATAAAACACAATTAAAAAGATCCTTAAAGTTATGGCAAGTAGTTATGATGGGGTTAGCCTATATGACCCCTATGGTTGTTTTCGACACATTTGGAATTGTCTCTGATGTAACTAATGGTCACGTACCAAGTGCATATATAGTAGCTCTAATAGGAATGTTATTTACAGCTGTTAGCTACGGCAAGTTAGTAAGAGTATTTCCTGAAGCTGGGTCTGCATATACGTACACCCAGAAGGCAATTAGTGGTCACTTAGGCTTCCTTGTTGGATGGTCATCTTTACTGGATTACTTGTTCCTTCCTATGGTAAATGCTTTATTAACTAAAATTTACTTAAACGCACTTTTTCCAAATGTTCCAACTTGGATATGGGTAGTTGGGTTTGTAGGGCTAGTAACTTTCTTAAACTTAAGAAGTATCAATATGCTGGCGAATTTTAATACTCTTTTTGTATTAGTTCAACTTGTGATTATGGTAGTCTTTATCATTCTAGTTATTCAAGGATTACATCACGGAGAAGGATACGGCGGATTCAGTATTAAACCACTTTTTAATGCCGGAATGCATTTTGGTACATTAGTAACTGGTGCAACAATCCTTTGCTTCTCATTTTTAGGATTTGATGCAGTTTCTACTTTATCAGAAGAAGCAATAAACCCTGCAAAAACAATTCCTAAAGCAATTCTTTATACAGCTCTTTGGGGAGGCGTAATCTTCACAGTTACATCATTTTTCATTCAATTATACTATCCGGACATATCTAGATTTAAACATCCAGATGCTGCATCACCAGAGATTGCACTCTATGTAGGTGGTAAATTATTTCAATCAATTTTCTTATGCATTACTTTTATTAACACACTTGCTTCTGCATTGGCTTCACATGCGAGTGTCTCACGTTTGTTATTTGTAATGGGTCGTGACAAAGTTTTCCCAGATAAATGGTTCGGATTTGTTCATCCGAAATGGAAAACACCAGCGTTTAACGTAATTTTTGTCGGTGTGATTTCATTATCAGCAATCTTTTTCAACTTAGTAACAGCTACTTCATTAATTAACTTTGGAGCATTAATGGCATTTACTTTTGTAAATTTATCAGTCATTAACCATTTTTACATTAGAGGAAAACATAGATCATTCAAGGGCTTCTTTTCTTACTTGCTTTTGCCTTTAATTGGAGCCGGCTCTGTAGCAATACTATGGTTTAATATTGAAAAAAGCTCGCTAATAATGGGAACAATTTGGTTCGTCGTTGGGTTATTGTATTTAATTTACTTAACTAAGGCATTCCAAATTGCACCTCCTAAATATGAAGAAGAGGCTGCTGTATAGCAGACTCACAATGAAGAAAAGTCACAAGGAAATTTACTCCTTGTGACTTTTTTGTCTACTCTGGAATATTTTGTTCGTATTTCCCTTTTCTTTGATCATGCATTTTAAGTAATTCAATTTTGAATAATGATTAATGCAAAATTGAATAATTCATGCATTCAATCATATTTTCACTAAATGATTGAATAGGTCATTGAAGGAAAAACACTAAAAAGTTTCGTTCAAAAAAATATACGAAGGTCTTGTAATTGCCTCTCTAATAAGCTTTTGTCTATTTTATCACTTCACAAAATAATGATTTGAATTCAAGTTGGCACAGGAATTGCTATTAAATTTTTAAAATAACTAATGAGGTGTGTAAAATGAGCTCAAATTTAGCTAAAGTAGAACAAAATGAAAAGAGTAGTGAACAGTTAGAAATAGATGATTCCCTTCAGGAGTTTAGAGAAACATTAAATGAAGCAATCGGAATAATGAACTATCCGAGTCAAGTATTTGAATTCCTTAAAACACCAATGCGATTTTTAGAATTTAGTATTCCCGTTCAAATGGATAATGGTGAGACAAAGGTATTTCAAGGATATCGAGCTCAACATAACGATGCATTAGGACCTACAAAAGGGGGAATCAGATTTCATCCTGATGTAACGCCAGAGGAAGTAAAAGCATTAGCTGGATGGATGAGCTTAAAGTGTAGTATTACTGATTTACCTTATGGGGGAGCAAAAGGTGGAGTTGTTTGTGACCCAAGACTATTAAGTATGAATGAGTTAGAAAAATTAAGTAGAGGTTATGTAAGAGCTGTAAGCCAAATTGTGGGACCTACTAAAGATATTCCTGCACCTGATATGTATACAAACGCACAAGTAATGGCTTGGATGCTAGATGAATATGACCATATTAGAGAGTTTGATTCACCAAGCTTTATTACTGGTAAACCTCTAACTTTAGGGGGTTCAGTAGGTCGTGAGACGGCAACTTCAAAAGGAGTATTTTATGCTCTCGAGTTAATTAGTGAAATACAGAAAATCGAGATTAAAAATATGAAGGTCATTATTCAAGGATTTGGAAATGTTGGTAGTTACCTAGCACAATACTTGCATGAAGCTGGAGCAAAAGTTGTTGGGGTTTCAGATGTACTCGGAGCAGTCTATGATCCAAAAGGCTTAGACATTCCATATCTATTAGACAATCGCGATTCATTTGGAGTTGTTTCTAACCTATTTAAAAATGCGATATCGAATCAAGAGTTATTAGAAAAAGAATGTGATGTTTTAATTCCAGCAGCAATAAGTGGAGTTATTAACAACCGTAATGCGGATAAATTGAAATGTAAGATTGTTGTTGAAGCAGCGAATGGACCGACTACTAAAGAAGCCCTAGAAATTCTTGATCAAAAAGAGATTTTAGTCGTTCCCGATATTTTAGCTAACTCAGGTGGAGTTGTTGTTTCATATTTTGAATGGTGTCAAAATATGCAAGGTTATTATTGGACTGAGAGTACTGTAGATGAGAGATTAAAAGAAAAAATGACAGATAGCTTTTTAAAAGTTTATAAAACATCACAAAAATATAATGTAAACATGAAAATAGCAGCTTATATCGAAGGAATTCGTAAAATCGCTGAAGCTTGTCGCTTGAGAGGTTGGGTAAAATACTAAAACAAAAGGAGAGATCTAGAATGATTGATATTATTTCTGAATCAACGGAAAAACAGCTTGTACACCATTATTGTTTATTAACGCAGAACAATCGATATGATTTATCAATTGCCTTTTCAAACCACTTTTATGGAAAATCAATGGTTACATCAATTCAATCTAGTAAAATGGCATTATTATGTTTAGAAGATATTCATTCTGAACATTATTGGGCTCCTAAATTAGGTATAGCTGAAGAGGATATTTCTGAAATCCAAAATTTCTTTAGCATGGTTTTACCATCAAAACACATCTGTGAGCTATAATATCAGGAATTATTTTTAAAGTAGGATCGCTGATTGGCAAGCTTAAAGACGAAGACGTGGGTGAAGTTGCAAATAATCTAAATTACTAAAATTTGTAACTAAGTCGAGACACTTTCTTCGCTACAAATATTACATTCTTAATGTGCAAAAAAAGGAGTGAGCTTTATGTATTATGGAGTCATTGTCAGTGACTACCATGGAACAGTTGAAGAGACTGCTATTCAGAAAGATTCAAGAATTTATGAATGGGAGCCTTTATTCTTTATTAAAACTACAGATGGAATTACAAAAGTTATTCATCAAGGAATAAGTGGCGAAGTTGTTTCATTGGAGGTCTCAAAAGGAGACAAAATAGTTCCTGGAATGGTTCTTGCGTATGTTAAAGAAGATTTGTTTGTTACCGCTAGCGATTGAGTAAAGTGTGATTAAGATTTCTAGGATCTACAAATAACAACTTTGATTCAATTAACGCGTTCTCTTTTCTAACAAATAAAGGGGTGTCTCTGGTCGAATAGACTTAAGAGACTGCCCTTTCTTTTTGTTTTTGTGAAATAGATTAGCAAATTATAATTTTTGATTTTTATGATAAATATAAAAATTCTGCTAAAATAGGAATGTATAATGGTTTAGACATAAGGGGGGAAAGTAATGTTATCAATAAATGAGAAACAAATAAGACCAGTCATCACAATAGATATCGATCAATTTAAAGAAAATGATGAAATTGATTTATCCAATATAAATGAACCCTTTTTATTCTTACGTAAGCAAAATCAGATTGTTGGTTATGTTCAATTAAATAATATTACTCAAAGTAGTAATAAAAAGAAAGATATAGCAATCTCAAAGATTACTAGCCTTTCTCAATCAATTACTAGTGTATATCGCTTAAGTGAGCAAATTTCATTAACGGATCTATTTCAAATTATTGGTGAACCGATCTCAATTGTAAAAGAAGATGAAGACATGCCAATAGGTTACATACTTCGCGAAGATATATTAGCGGAGCTTTTCAAACAAGAAAATAAAAGTGTGGATTTATTAAAGAGCATTTTAACATCGATACCAATGGGAACATTTGTAGTAGATAAAAATAAAGTAATTGTAAATTGCAATGATGCTGGGTTGAAAATGATTAAATCAACATCCGAAAAAGTAATTAATACAAAAGCAGAAACTATTTTTAGCGGTGAACAAGTTGAAATTGTATTTGATACAGGTAAAACAATTCTTAATCAAATCCAAATAAATGATGATATAGGTGTTCTTGTCGATTATAGCCCAATCTTCGTTGATAACGAGGTTGAAGGAGTAATTATTGTTGTACAAGATCTCCCAATGGTTGAAGAAATGGCCTCTGAAATTGAATACGTAAAGGATTTAAATAAAGATTTGAATGCTATTTTATCGAGTATTTATGATGAAATCCTTGTTGTAAACCGTAAAGGAGAACTAATTCGTTACAGTGAGAATATAATTCCTGGATTTTGGAATGTAGATTTAAAGGAATTACTTGGGAAGAGTATCTTAGAATTTGGAAACCAGGGACTTTTTACACCATCAGTTACAAAGTTAGTTTTAGAAAAGAAGAAAAAAGTATCGATCGTTCAAGAAACAATAAATGGACGTAAAGTACTTGCTGTAGGAAATCCGGTTTTTGACGAGAATATGGAGATTGAACGTATTATTATTGCATCTAGAGATATTACGGAAACTTCACGCCTTAAAACTGAATTAAAAGAAATGAAAAAGATTTCTGAGCAATATAAAAAAGAACTTGAAGATATTAAAAGCAAAGATCGTTTTGTTAAAAGACTGATTTATTGTAGCCCTAAAATGGAGCAAATTCTTAATCAAGCAAAAAAGATTGCAGATTTTTCTTCCACTGTATTACTACATGGAGAGTCCGGGGTAGGAAAGGAAGTCATTGCACAGGCGATCCATCAGTTAGGAAATCGTTCTTCAAAACCATTTCTAAAGCTAAATTGTGGTGCAATACCTGAAAATCTTCTGGAAAGTGAGCTTTTTGGCTATATTAAAGGAGCGTTTACAGGAGCAGATCAAAATAAGGACGGCTATTTTAAGCAAGCAGATGAAGGCGTTTTATTTTTAGATGAAATTGGTGAAATGCCACTACATTTACAAGTTAAATTGCTTAGAGTCCTTCAAGAGCAAGAGGTAATTCCGGTTGGAAGTACAAAACCAGTTAAAGTGAATGTTCAAATTATTGCTGCTACAAATAAAAGATTAGAAAAAATGGTTGAAGAACGTACATTTAGGGAGGATTTATATTATCGCTTAAATGTTATACCTTTAAATATTCCACCGTTAAGAGAACGAAATGAAGATATCTCATTATTAGCTTTCCATTTCTTGCAGCAATTAAATGAAAAATATAATAAGAGTTTTCATCTTACACCAGATGCAATTAACGTATTAGAATTTTATTCATGGCCAGGTAATGTCAGAGAACTTCAAAACATCATAGAAAGATTAGTTGTCTCTGCTGAAGATCAAATTATTAATGCAGAAGATGTTAATCAATTTTTACCAAATAGCTATGACTTTAATAAATCTAAACCAGTCATTAATAAAGTTATTCCTCTCCAAGAAGCGATTGATTATGTTGAGGAGCAACTTATCATGCTTGCGATGAAGCAATATAAAACAACAACGAAGGCTGCACAGGTTTTAGGTATTAGTCAGTCCTCGGTTAGTCGTAAGTATCAGAAAATAATGAATGAAAAAAATATGAATAGTGACTTTATGTCATTTAAATAAAAAAACGCACAGAGTGCGTTTTTTTATTTCTCTAAATCCCCTATATTTTCAACATTACTATCAATTACTTCAGTCATACTAACTTGATCCCTCGAGAGACTAATAGCCATGAATATGATGATGAGTCCAACTGCAATGCATGTTCCTGCAAGCAACATAATATCTTCCTCCTTTCATGGTGTTCTAGCCTATGCAATGAATTTTCTTAATATGTCGGTTTACAGAAATAGTTTTAAAAACGTTTAATGATCGCGGAATTTTAACGAGTTTCAAAGATTATGCAAAGTGTAATAGTGTTATGCAAAATTGAATAATAATCTACAGGAGATTGAAGGGAAACCCTTATAAATAGGTGTAATAAAGTTGGCACAGTTCTTGCAATCTAATAAATTGTAAAGTAATTAAGGAGGGTTTATATACAATGGTCGATGTTCAATTTAAAACAATTGATTTAAAGATGTTTATTAATGGCGAATGGAAAGATTCTAGCAATCATGAAAAACGCCCTGTTATTAACCCAGCAAATGGAGAAATCATTGCATATGCTCCAGAAGGAACGGTTGAAGATGCGAAAGAGGCAATTGATGTTGCTCGTAAAGCATTCAATGATGGAAGATGGTCTGATTTATCTGCTCAAGAAAGAGCAACTTACTTATTTAAAATTGCAGACAAAATAGAAGAGTACCAAGAAGAATTAACGAAACTTGAAACGTTAGATAATGGAAAACCAAACCGTGAAGCTGGCTACGATGTAGCTGATGCAGCAGCGTGCTTCCGTTATTATGCGGGGTTAATTACAAAGCCGGATGGGTTTACTTATCATGTAGCAGATCCTATGCAAGCGATGGTTGTTCGTGAACCAATTGGTGTATGTGGATTAATTGTTCCGTGGAACTACCCATTATTAATGAGTGTTTGGAAGCTTGCTCCAGCATTAGCGGCAGGTAATACAGTTGTTTACAAACCATCAGAAGTTACACCAGTTACGCCGAAGAAATTATTTGAGATTTTTGAAGAGGTTGGTCTTCCACACGGTGTAGCAAACATGGTGATGGGTGCAGGTCCAGTAGTTGGAAATGAAATCGCTTCAAATCCTGATGTAGATATGGTTTCATTCACAGGTGGAACAAAAACAGGTAAACATATTATGAAAACAGCTGCCGATACGATGAAAAAAGTATCGCTTGAGCTTGGCGGGAAATCTCCAAACATCATTTTTGCAGATGCAGATTTTGAAACGGCTGTAGATTATGCTCTATTCGGAATTTATGCAGGTTCAGGCCAGGTTTGCTCATCTGGATCAAGAATTTTAGTTGAAGAATCAATTTACGATCGCTTTGTTGAGCGATTTGTAGAGCGTGCTGAGAAAATTAAAGTAGGTCCTGGAGATGCTCCTGAAACAGAAATGGGTCCACTTGTAAGCAAAGAGCATTTAGAAAAAGTTTTAAGTTATATACAAATTGGTAAAGAAGAAGGCGCAAGAGTTGCTTGTGGTGGAAATCGCATTGAAAAAAATGGTTTAGAAAAAGGTTACTTTGTTGAACCGACTGTTTTTGTAGATGTTGAACAAAATATGCGTATCGTTCAAGAAGAAATTTTTGGACCTGTTGTATGTATTCAAAAGTTTAAAACCGAAGAAGAAGCAATAAAACTAGGAAATGGAACTGTTTATGGTTTAGCAGGTGCAGTATTTAGTAAAGATGGAGCGAAAGCTTTAAGAGTGATCAAAAAGTTACGTTCAGGCATTACTTGGATTAACTCATACCACCCAACATACAATGAAGCTCCATGGGGTGGCTACAAACAAAGCGGTGTTGGACGTAGTCTAGGTACATTTGGGCTAGAAGAATTCCAAGAAATTAAGCAAATTAACATTAACTTACAAGTTGAACCAATTGGATGGTTTGCAGATTAATTTTAGGCAGTTATAAGAAGAGACATATAGGAAATAAAAAAATAGATAAAACGACTATAGGAGTGAACAAAATGAGTATCAATTTAAAAAACGAATTAAAAAGTGGAGAAAAAAACGTAACTGAGTACATTAATAAGGTTTTAAGTTTAATAGAAAAAGAGACTGTTACAGAAGAAGATGCTGCATGGATTACAAAGGAAACAGTTGATGGTTTTAGAGAGCATGTAAACCCAGGTTTCCTTGCTTACCGCAAAACTGTTACAGAAGGCGGTCAATTTGCATCTGTTGAATGGTCTGATAGCGGATCTTGCTTTAAAGACGTAAATGGTAAAGAGTATATTGATTGTTTAGGCGGATTTGGAATTTATAATGTTGGGCACCGTCATCCAAAAGTTATCAAAGCAGTTACAGATCAGTTAAAAAGACAGGCACTTCATAGCCAAGATTTATTAGATCCATTACGTGCAATGCTTGCTAAAATTTTAGCAGAGATTACACCTGGTGATTTAAAATTCTCGTTCTTTACAAACAGTGGTACTGAAAGTGTAGAAGCAGCATTAAAGCTTGCAAAAATGTATAGTGAGCGCAGTACATTCATTTCAACTACACGTGCATTCCACGGAAAAAGCTTAGGTTCTTTATCTGGTACTGCAAAAGGAATGTTCCGTAAACCGTTTTTACCGTTAATTCCTGGATTCCGTCATGTTCCATTTGGTGACATTGATATGATGAGAAAAACATTTGAAACTTGCTCTTTAGTAGGCGAAGATGTTGCAGCAGTTATACTTGAGCCAATTCAAGGTGAAGGTGGAATTATTCTTCCTCCTCCAAACTACTTAAAAGAAGTTCGTGAACTATGTGATGAGTACGGAGCTCTATTAATTTTTGACGAAGTTCAAACAGGTATGGGACGTACTGGTAAAATGTTTGCTGCTGATTTATATGAAGTAGTTCCGGACATTATTTGTCTTGCTAAAGCATTTGGCGGCGGAGTTATGCCGGCTGGAGCAGTAGTTGCAAAAGAAGAAGTATTCAAAAGCTGGTTCCCAAATCCATTTATGCATACAACAACATTTGGTGGAAATCCATTAGCATGTGCAGCTGCTATTGCTACAATCAGTGTGCTTCTTGAAGAAAAATTACCTGAAAGAGCAGAAGTAGTTGGGGCTTACTTCTTAGATCAATTAAAAGAAGCAGCAAAAGGACATGAAGATAAAGTTCTAGAAATTCGTGGTCAAGGTTTAATGATTGGAATTGAGTTCCATCAAGATGAAATCGGCTATGAAGTTTCTAAAGGAATGTTTGATAAAGGAATCCTAGTTGCTGGTACATTAATTAACTCAAAAACAATTCGTATCGAGCCTTCTTTAAAAATTAGCTATGAAGAAGTTGATACTGTAGTAAATGCATTTAAAGAAATTTTATCTACTATTGAAGTTTAATACTTTTAGCATGTCATGACTTTAAAATTCATGGCATGCTTTCATTACAGACAATAATCGTTATAGATAGGATGGTGCAATTATGGCAGATCGAAAATTCGTTAAAATCCAAACTTCAATTCCAGGACCAAAATCACAAGAGTTACTTGCTAGAAGAAATATAGTGGTTCCAAAAGGGATTAGTAATAATAGTGAAGCGTTTGTAAAAAAAGCAAAGGGTGCACTTGTTGAGGATATTGATGGTAATACATTTATTGATTTTGCAGGTGCAATTGGAACGTTAAATGTAGGACATTCCCATCCTAGAGTTGTAAGAGCGCTTCAAGCTCAATCCGGTGATTATATTCATACAGGCTTTAATGTCATGATGTATGAATCTTATATTCAACTTGCAGAAAGACTAGCCGATCTTTCTCCTGGTGAGTTTGATAAACAAGTTGCATTTTTTAATAGTGGAGCAGAAGCTGTTGAAAATGCAGTGAAAATTGCAAGAAAGTATACAAAGCGTCAAGGAATCATTTCTTTTACTAGAGGATTCCATGGTCGAACTTTAATGACAATGACGATGACAAGTAAAGTTAAGCCATACAAATATGGATTTGGACCATTTGCTCCTGAAGTATATAAAGCACCATATCCATATGTTTACCGTCGTCCAGATCAAATGGATGAAAAAGAATATAGTAAATTTATCATTGAACAATTTGAACAGTTTTTGATTGCAGAGGTTGCACCAGAAACGATCGCTGCAGTCGTCATGGAACCAATCCAAGGTGAAGGTGGCTTTATTGTTCCTGATCTTGATTTTGTAAAAAGGGTTAGAGAAATCTGTACTCAATATGGAATATTATTTGTAGCAGATGAGATTCAAACTGGTTTTGCTAGAACAGGTAAATATTTTGCAATTGAGCACTTTGGAGTTGAGCCTGATCTAATTACAATTTCAAAATCAATGGGTGCAGGAGTACCTATTAGTGGCGTTATCGGTAGAAAAGAAATAATGGAAGCTTCTGATGCGGGAGAAATAGGCGGAACATACTCTGGTAGTCCACTTGGATGCCGTGCAGCATTAGCAGTACTCGATATCATTGAAGAAGAAGAATTAAATGAACGAGCTGTTGTAATTGGCGAAAAAGTTAATGAGAAAATGCGTGGGTGGGCTAAACAGTTTGAACAAATAGGTGATATTCGCGGAATTGGCGCAATGTGTGCGATGGAGATTGTAACAAATAAGAAAGATAAAACACCAGATAAAGTGACAGTTGGAAAGATTGTAAAAGAAGCTAACAATAGAGGTTTAATGTTGCTAAGCGCAGGTATCTTCGGCAATGTTATTCGTTTGTTAATGCCATTAACGATTACGGATGAACAACTTGAAGAGGGACTAGATATTTTAAGGGAGTCAATTGAAGCGGTATTACTACCAGAATTACAATTGGAGGTAAACTCATGAGCCAAATTAAAGAGAAATATGAAGTCTACCCAATGTATATAGATGGTGCATGGGTTGGGAACGATCATGAATATTATACGAAGGTTACAAATCCTGCAACTGGTGCAGTTGTAGGGGCTATTCCAACGGGTGGAACTTATGAAGCTAAATTAGCTGTTGATGCTGCTCATACAGCATTTAAAACTTGGTCAAAAAAGACAGCAGAAGAAAGATATCATTTATTAATGAATTGGTATCGTCTTATTGATGAAAAGAAAGATGAAATTGCTAAATTAATGACAATTGAGCAAGGTAAACCATTAAAAGAAGCGTTAGGTGAGACTGTTTATGCAAATGGTTTTATTTCTTGGTATGCAGAAGAAGGCAAACGTGTATATGGAGAAACAATTCCTGCATCACAACCTAATAAACGAATTCTAGTTAGGAAAGAACCTGTAGGAGTTGTAGCAGCAATTACTCCTTGGAATTTCCCGGCAGCTATGATTACAAGAAAAGTTGCTCCTGCACTTGCTGCTGGCTGTACAACGGTTATTAAACCAGCTACTCAAACACCTTTAACAGCATTAAAACTTGCGGAGCTTGCTCATGAAGCAGGAATTCCAAAAGGTGTAATTAATGTCGTTACTGGTAAGTCTTCTGAAATTGGCGATGTATGGCTAAAAGATCCGAGAGTAACAAAGATTACATTCACTGGCTCTACTGAAGTTGGCAAAACGCTAATGGTAGGAGCAGCAGAGAATGTCAAAAAGGTTTCGCTAGAGCTTGGTGGAAATGCACCATTTATTGTCATGGATGATGCTAATTTATCAAAAGCAGCGGTTGGCTTAGTTCAGTCAAAATTCCGTAATGCAGGTCAAACTTGTATTTGTACAAATCGTATTTATGTACAGGAAAGTGTAGCTGAAGAATTTACAGCGTTATTTACAAAAGAGCTAGAAAAATTAAAAGTGGGTAACGGCTTAGAAGAAGGAATTGATGTTGGTCCACTAATTGATGATGCAGCTTTAGAAAAGGTAAAAACGCTAGTTGAAGACGCTACTAATAATGGTGGAAAAATCGTATATAGTGGGAATAAACCTTCAGAGGAAAATGGATATTATTATGCACCAACTATTTTAACGGGTATTACGGATGAAATGGCGTGTATGAAGGAAGAAATATTTGGTCCGCTTGCACCAATTACTACGTTTAAAACCGAAGAAGAAGTAATTGAGAGAGCAAATAATTCAAATTACGGTCTAGCTGCATATGTGTATACGGAAAACTTAAGTCGTTCTTTCCGCGTTACAGAAGCACTTGAGTACGGAATTATTGGACTAAACGATGGCACACCTTCTGCTGTACAAGTTCCATTTGGCGGCTATAAAGAGAGCGGTCTTGGAAGAGAAGGCGGTCATTTTGGAATTGAAGAATTTTTAGAAGTTAAATATATATCAATTGGGTTAGACATCTAATAAATCTACTGTTAATACAAAGCGCAGTTGTAAGCCAGTTAAACATTCAATTCAACTATTGTGATTGATCGTTTTACTGGCTTATTAACTAGATTAATAGAGGTGGAAAAATTGCCAGGTGCATTACATGGAATAAAAATCATTGATTTAACAAGAGTACTAGCCGGACCCTTTTGTACGATGATCCTTGGGGATTTAGGAGCAGAGATTATAAAAGTAGAAAGTATAAATAATGGCGATGAAACAAGGGGATGGGGGCCACCTTTCGTTGAAGGTGAAAGCGCTTATTATTTATGTGCGAACCGCAATAAAAAAGGCATAACACTAAACTTAAAAAGTGAGCAAGGAAAAGAAATTTTAAAAAAACTAGTTTCAGAGGCTGATGTAGTTGTTCAAAATTTCAAACCTGGAACAATGACAAAACTAGGTTTTGGGTATGAGGATTTGAAAAAAGTAAAGGAAGACATAATACTGGCGTCCATTAGTGGGTTTGGTAGTGAAGGACCGAATTCAAGTTTACCAGGATATGATTATATCATCCAAGCGATGTCTGGATTAATGAGCATTACTGGTGAGAAAGAGGCAGAGCCAACAAAAGTAGGTGTAGCCATTTCGGATGTTTTAACTGGTCTATTTACATGTATTGGAATTCTTGCATCACTTCAGAATCGAGATCGTACAGGAGAAGGTCAGGAAATCGATATTTCATTGTTTGACTCTCAGCTAGCTGCTTTAGTAAATGTAGCTAGTAACTATTTATGTAGTGGAACTGTTCCTGAACGAATGGGGAATCAACACCCAAATATCGTTCCATATCAAGTCTTTACTGCTAGTGACGGTGAATTAGTCGTAGCGGTAGGTAATGATGAACAATTTAAGAGGTTTGCTTTACTAATTGATGAACCAGACTTATTAGATGAAAAATTTAAGACAAATACTGGCCGTTTACAGCATCGAAAGCAAATAGAGAAATTAATTCAAGATAAGTTGATGATGAAAAGTAAAAATGAGTGGAAACAATTATTAGATCAAATAGGAATTCCAAATGGCCCAATAAATAATGTGAGTGAAGCTCTACAGTCTGAACAAGCTAAATCAAGAGAAATGGTGTTAGATGTAAACCATCCTTTTATAAAAGATCTAAAATTAGTCGGATCACCGTTAAAATTATCAAAAACACCAATTGAAGTATTAAGACACCCACCTTTACATGGTGAGCATACAGAAGAAATAGTAAGTAGCCTAGGATATTCCCGAATTGAAATAGAAGAAATGAAACGAAATAAAACAATTTAAGGAGGAAATAGGAATGGATTTTTCATTATCAGAGGAACAAATTAGTGTAAGGAAAGTTGTCAGGTCATTTGTAGACAAAGAAATTATCCCTTTTATAAAAGAATGGGATGAAAAAGGACATTTTGAAGCTAATATACTAAAACGACTTGCAGATTTACAACTAATGGGTGTATGTATTCCAGAACAGTATGGTGGAGTAGGAATGGATTATAACACATTAGCGATTGTATGTGAGGAATTAGAACGCGGGGATACTGCTTTCCGTACTGCTGTTTCAGTACATACTGGTTTAAATAGCATGACATTACTTCAATGGGGAACTGAAGAACAAAAGAAAAAGTATCTTATTCCTCAAGCACAAGGAAAGAAAATTGGTGCGTTTGGATTAACAGAGCCAAATGCAGGATCAGATGTAGTTGCAATGGCAACAACAGCTGTAAAAGATGGAGATAGTTACATCTTAAACGGATCAAAAACATGGATTTCTTTATGTGATGTAGCTGATCATTTCTTAATTTTTGCGAAAACAAATCATGACTTAAAGCACCATGGAATTTCTTGTTTTATCGTAGAACGTACTTTTGAAGGCGTTTCCACAAAAGCGATCAAAGGAAAAATGGGAATTAGAGCAGGGAATACTGGTGAAGTATTTTTAGATGATGTAAGAGTCCCAGCTGAAAACTTACTAGGTTTTGAAGGTGAAGGGTTTAAAATTGCAATGTCTGCGCTTGATAATGGACGATTCACCGTTGCAGCTGGTGCTTGCGGATTAATCCAGGCATCACTTGAAGCGAGCGTAAAATACTGTAATGAGCGAAAAACATTCGGTAAAGAAATTGGTAAACATCAATTAGTACAACAAATGATCGCGAAAATGTCATCAAACCTTGAAATCTCACGTTTATTAGTTTATAAGGCTGGTTGGTTAAAAAATAATGGAAAGAGAAATACAAGAGAAACATCACTAGCAAAATGGATTTCTTGTAATGCTGCAAACGAAGCAGCAAATGATGCAGTTCAAATTCATGGTGCATATGGATTCTCAAACGAATTCCCGGTAGAACGATACTTAAGAAACTCAAAAGCACCTGTTATCTACGAAGGAACAAGAGAAATTCACACAATTATGCAAGCTGAATATGACCTTGGATATAGAGAAGATAAAGTGTTAAGAAAAATGCTTCCAGCTTGGCCGTTTGAAGAAGTTACGGTTGAAGCGGTAAAGTCTTAAAATTGAATTTTAGATTAAATATATACTAGTAATAAGACTGTCTTTTAAAGACAGTCTTATTTCATGCTGTTGAAAAACAACCTTGTAATTAACTTACCAAATTTTCATAAAGGAGTAGAGTGATGTTGATTTCCACTACAGGATGCTCGCTTTCCA
>NZ_NUQC01000018.1:0-53051 GCF_002585125.1 Bacillus sp. AFS029533
GTTTAGTTTTCAAAGTTCACCTTGTCGCTCTGAAGCGACTTAAACATCTTAACATTTTCTATTGAATGTTGTCAATGTTTTTTCAAAAGTTTTTTTCGTTGTCATTTCGTATTAATGTGACAACGTTTAATAATATAACACCTATAAAAACAAAATACAATACCTAATTTTAAATTCTTTTTATTCAGATAGTTTCTACCAGATTCCAATAAATAAATGATGTCCTTATTCCTTTAAAAAGATACATCCAATCATAAAAAAACTGGCTAAAAGTATTCCTTTAGCCAGTTAGTTAAATCTTATTTATGTCTCATTAATGGGAACAATAGAACGTCACGGATTGAAGGAGAATTAGTTAACAACATAACTAATCGATCAATACCTATTCCAAGACCACCTGTTGGTGGCATACCATGTTCTAATGCTTCGATATAATCATCATCCATCATATGTGCTTCGTCATTACCAAGCTCACGTTCTTTAAGCTGTGCTTCAAAACGCTCTTTTTGGTCAATTGGATCATTTAACTCTGTAAATGCGTTAGCGTGTTCACGTGCCACGATAAATAACTCAAAACGATCAGTAAAACGTGGATCGTCAGCATTCTTTTTCGCAAGCGGTGAAATTTCTACAGGGTGACCATAAATAAATGTAGGTTGAATTAATGTTTCTTCAACTTTTTGTTCGAAGAATTCGTTAATAATATGACCAACAGACATATTCTCATTAACTTCAACATTATGTTCTTTAGCATATTGTCTTGCTTGCTCAACTGACATCTCTGGCCAGAAATCTACTCCACAAGCTTCTTTAATCGCATCTACCATGTGAAGTCTAGTCCATTTTGGCTCTAGGTTTACTGTGTACTCACCGTAAGGAATCGTAGTAGTACCTAAAACTTCTTTAGCGATATGAGCAATTAGATTTTCAGTAAGTTCCATAATATCAGCATAATCAGCATAAGCTTCATATAATTCAATCATCGTAAACTCTGGGTTATGACGAGTAGAAATACCTTCATTACGGAATACGCGACCAATTTCATAAACTTTTTCAAGTCCACCTACAATAAGTCGTTTTAAATGTAGCTCAATTGCAATGCGCATATATAATTCCATATCAAGCGCGTTATGATGAGTGATAAACGGTCTTGCTGAAGCTCCACCTGCAATAGCATGTAGCATAGGAGTTTCAACTTCTAAATAACCTTGGCTATCTAAATAACGTCTCATAGATTGGATAATTTTACTGCGAGCAATAAATGTTTGTCGGCTATCCATATTCATTAAATCTAAATATCTTTGACGGTAACGTTGTTCAACATCTTGTAAACCATGGAATTTATCAGGAAGTGGTAATAACGCTTTTGAAAGGAATGTATATTCTTTCACTTTAATAGATAATTCCCCTACATTCGTTTTAAATACCACACCAGTAACACCTACAATGTCACCTAAATCAGTAATATCAAAGATTTCATATTGTTCTTCGCCTACAGCATCTTTACGAACATAGATTTGAACATGTCCATTTAAATCTTGAACATGTGCAAACCCAGCTTTACCTTTACCACGTTTAGTCATTACTCGACCTGCAAATGAAACAACAATCGCTTTTTCTTCTAGTTCTTCTTTAGAAAACTGGTCAAATTGTGCTAATAAATCATTTGAAGAATGTGTGCGCACAAACTTTTTACCGAATGGATCGATACCTTTTCCTTCAAGTGTTTTTAATTTCTCCCTACGTATAAGGGCTTGATCATTTAATTCTTCGTGACTCATTTTCTCAACTCCACGTAATTATTCAAATATTTAAATACAATATGATTTTAATAGAAAAACTGCCAGTATTTCGATCTGGCAGTTTTGTTTACTATAACTTATTATATTTTGTCAAGCGAAACCTGTCAAACTTACAAAGCTTGAGTTGCTTTCATTTTTTCTTCTACTTCATTAACGTATGTTGTTAATACTTCAACCATTTGAGCACGAGTACTAACTTCGTTAATTTGATCTCGAACTAATGCAGTGCCTTTCAAACCTTTTAAATACCAAGCTGTATGTTTTCTCATTTCCATTACAGCTACATGTTCATTTTTTAGATCAATTAATCGGTCTAAATGCAATAAACATACATCAATTTTTTCACGAGCTTCTGGCTCAGGCATTAATACACCAGATTCTAAGTATTTAACTGTACGATAAATCATCCACGGATTTCCTAATGCAGCACGACCGATCATTACGCCATCACAGCCTGTTTCATCTAACATACGCTTAGCATCTTGAGGAGTCTCCACATCACCATTACCAATTACCGGTATAGAAACCTGATTTTTAACTTCTTTAATCCAGCTCCAATCAGATTTCCCTTCATACATTTGATAACGAGTTCGTCCATGGATCGCAACTGCTTTTCCACCCGCTGCTTCAACTGCTTTTGCATTATCTACTACATATATGTGATCGTCATCCCATCCAAGACGCATTTTAACTGTAACTGGTTTACTGACATTCTGTGCTACAGCATATACCATTTCATGAATTTTATTTGGGTCTAAAAGCCATTTAGCTCCTGCGTCTACTTTTGTAATCTTAGGAACAGGGCACCCCATATTAATATCAATAATATCTGCATTCGTATTTTCGTCAACGTACTTAGCAGCTTCAACTAATGTTGATTTTTCACCACCAAAAATTTGTAAGCTTAATGGCTTTTCACGTTCATCCATATAAAGCATATCTAATGTTCTTTTATTGTTGTGAAGAATAGCTTTATCACTTACCATCTCTGCACATACTAAACCTGCACCGAATTCTTTTACTGTCAAACGGAAAGCTGAGTTACATACTCCAGCCATCGGTGCTAATACGACGGGATTTTTCATCTCGATGTCACCAATTTTTAGCACATCCCATCCTCCTTCTATTACAATAAAACTTTATATTGATAATTCCTCTACACTTACTTTTAATTGTTTTGCACAATCATGCAAAAACTGTTCAGTTGGCATACGATTCCCTCGCTCAACTTCGCCTAACACCGAAACAGAAACTCCAAGGTTTTTTGCAAAGCCTTCTTGGGTAAAACCTTTTAATTTTCTAAAAGCCCTAATCCGTCTACCCCACTTTTCAGCTTCCATAATCGAACTCCTTTATCCTCTAAAAATTTAGTTTCAACCTTAATTGATTGGTTAATTTCTTTTAAGGGGATTAATACAAAGCTTCTTTCAAACATTCTCGGGTGCGGTATTCTTAGGTGCTCAACTTCTATATCTTCGTGATTATAGAGTAAAATGTCAAGGTCTATTGTTCTTGGACCCCAACGTAATTCCCTTTTTCTACCAAGGTTTTGTTCGATCCCTTGTGTAACATCAAGTAATTGAAGTGGTGTTAAATTGGTAGAAATTTTAATAACGAGATTTAAAAATGGATCTTGGTCTACGTATCCAACTGGGTCTGTTTCATAGATAGAAGAGATTTGTTCTACTTGAATATCTGGATGATTCACTAATTCCCTAATAGCCTTTGTAAGAAAACCTTCTCGGTCGCCTATATTCGTTCCTAAACTTAAATATGATTCATTTTTCATATGCGACCTCTTGTTATTTCAACCGCTACAAAATCATAATGTCCTGGTATTGGTGGATCTGGTTTTATGACTTTTACAGTACATTGTTGAATTAAATCATATGTATTTAATATTTGTTTAGCAATCCCTTCAGCCACTGATTCCACTAAGTCATACGACTGACCTTGAACTACTTCTTCGCATGTTTTAAATAAGTCTGCGTAACTTACTGAATACGCCAAATCATCTGTTTCTCCTGCTTTTTTTGTATCTAATTCGACAATTAAATCAACATTAAATCGTTGCCCTAATGTTTTCTCCTCTTTAAATACACCATGGTATCCATAAAATCTCATACCTGTTACATATATTTTATCCATTATTTACTCCAATCTTTAACATAGCATCCATCATTTTAGCCATACGGGAAATCGCTAACACGTCATGTACTCGTACAATTTCGCAGCCTTTCGTAATACCTAAACAGACTGTAGCCCCTGTACCTTCCATTCGCTCATGTACTTCAGTACCAAGAACCTCCCCTATAAACCTTTTTCTAGAAGTACCAAGTAACACTGGATAGTCCAGTGCTTTAATCTGCTCCATTTGGTTTAACACTTCCAAATTCTGCCCAGCTGATTTTGCAAAACCAACACCCGGATCCAAAATAATCATTTCATCCTTTACACCTGCACGTTTTGCAATATTAATACTTTCAACTAAATCACAGACAAGATCACTCATTAAACTATAATAGTTTTCATCTGTTCGATTGTGCATTAAACAAATTGGAACATTGTACGCAGCAGCCACTTCAGCAATTTTAGGGTCTTTCTTTGCTCCCCAAACATCATTAATGATTGTAGCTCCTGCTTCAACAGCTTGTTTTGCCACTTCAGATTTATATGTATCAATGGAAATTGGGACATCAATTTCTTTAGATAGTGCTTTAATAATCGGAACAACTCTTCTTAACTCTTCGTCTTCATCAACTATGGCAGCTCCAGGTCTTGTCGATTCCCCACCTATATCAATAATTTTTGCTCCATCAGCAATTAACTTCTTTGCATGTTGTATCGCTAATTCAATTTCATTGTATCGACCACCATCAGAAAATGAGTCTGGGGTTACGTTTAAAATCCCCATTACTATTGTTTCATCCTGAATAGGTAATGCGTAATTTCCACAAATCAAAGGTTTTGTTGCTCTTCTCACACTTGTTCACTTCTTTCCATTTCATTCATGCTTAATAAGGATTGTCGGTGAATTCTATAATCCTTTTGCAAATCCTTTATTACGCTACTTTCACTAACATTAAAGCTCCGCTCGCCAATTACTGTAACGGGAATAATTTCTTGGATTGAATTTGAAATAAATATTTCATCCGCTTTTAACAGCTCTTGCTCTGTGTAGAAACCCTCTTCAACTGTAATCCCTTTTAATTTTGCCCAATGAATCACGAACTGTCTCGTTATCCCATTCAAGATTCCCGTATCAACGTGTGGTGTATATAATCGATTTTGATTAATAAAGAAGAGATTTGAAACGATACCTTCTGAAAGAAACCCATCTTTGTTTAAAAAGATTCCTTCTATACTTGGTAAGTTACCGATCTCTTTTTTCCCGATAATATTATTTAAATAATGATGAGACTTTAATCGTTCTTTTCCTTCAGGAGAGTTTCGAGGGGTATTAAGTATTACCCCTTCTTTCTCTAAGATATTACTTTCATGCATAGGTTTAATGAAAATAATGGTATTTGGATTCGAATACTGCCCAGTGTATAAACCTATTTCACCTACACCTGCTGAAACATTCAAACGTATATACGCATCTTGCAACCCATTTAATTCAATTAACTTATTTAAAATCGTTTGTATTTCCTCATCTAGCAAATTCCACTCGATATTCAGGTTCAATAACGACTTTCTTAAACGCATTAAATGATCAAATAATAAAAATGGATGCCCATTATAGATCCGAAATGTTTCAAATACTCCTAAGCCATATAAAAAGCCATGATCAAATGGAGATATTTTCACTTCATGATCGTTCAAGAATTCTCCATTAAAATATAGTTTCATACTGTACTCCTAGATGGTTTATATGCTTGTAAAAAGTTTCTAAGCATTTCTTTACCGAATTGTGACATAATCGATTCCGGATGAAATTGCACTCCTTCAATCGGTAATGTCTTATGTTTTAAAGCCATAATTTCTCCCTCATTCGTCCAAGCTGTAATTTCAAGCTCCTCAGGGAAAGTTTCTTTTTTAACAATTAAAGAGTGATATCGTGTAACATCAATTGGTGATGGTAGATCATTAAATAATCCTAAACCTTCATGTGTAATTGCAGATGTTTTTCCGTGCATTAAGCGTTCTGCACGTATTACGTCACCTCCAAACACTTGAGCGATTGATTGGTGTCCTAAGCATACGCCTAAAATTGGGATTTTCCCAGCAAAGTGTTCAATTGCTTTTAAACTGATTCCTGCTTCGTTTGGTGTACAAGGACCTGGTGAAATCATCAAATAAGATGGGGCTAATGCTTCGATTTCTTCTAAAGTAATTTCATCATTTCGTTTAACAATTAACTCTTCACCTAATTCGCCTAAATATTGAACTAGATTATAGGTAAATGAATCATAATTATCAATCATTAATATCATTTTACATTCC
The DNA here is from genome assembly GCF_002585125.1 of Bacillus sp. AFS029533. Classification (NCBI taxonomy): domain Bacteria; kingdom Bacillati; phylum Bacillota; class Bacilli; order Caryophanales; family Bacillaceae; genus Bacillus; species Bacillus sp. AFS029533. The sequence continues at coordinate 6,249 of NZ_NUQC01000018.1, forward strand.
CACCCAACTGTGCTTTTTCTTCACTTACTTTCTTAGCTGTCCATAAAGCTTGAGCTTTCTTAAGGCTTTCTAAATACTCATGTTTTGGATTAGAATCAATAACAATGCCAGCACCGGCTTGTACAAATGCTTGCTGGTCTTTTGTAATCATTGTTCGAATCGTAATGTTTAACTCCATATCTCCAGTGAAGCTAATCCATCCAACAGAACCTGTATAAATGCCACGCTTGGTCGGCTCTAGTTCTTCAATAATTTCCATCGTACGGATTTTTGGAGCTCCTGTTATTGTTCCCCCGGGAAATACTGCTTTTAACAAGTCAAATGAATCTTTACCCTTTTGTAGCTCACCTCTAACATTTGAAACAAGGTGCATTACATGTGAATACTTTTCGATCACTAATAGTTCGTCCACTTCAACAGTTCCATATTCGCATACTCTTCCTAAATCATTGCGCTCTAGATCAACTAACATAATATGCTCAGCTTGTTCTTTTTCATTTGAACGTAGTTCTTCCATCAATTGTTGTTCTTCTTCAACTGTTTTACCACGTGACCTCGTACCTGCTATTGGTCTTGTCCAAACTTCTTGATCACGTTTTGCTACTAACAGTTCTGGTGAGCAACTAACAATTTGAAACTCGTCAAAATCTAAATAGGACATATATGGTGATGGATTTATTTCTCTAAGCTGCTCATATATATACAGTGGATCTGTTACAAGCGTCTCAGATTGTAGCACGGATAAATTCACCTGGAATACATCCCCCGCACTGATATATTCTTTAACATTACCAACAGCATCTGTAAATTTTTGTTCAGACATATAAATTGTTTTTTCAATCTCCTCGGTAGAAGTTCTTCTAGATAAATCGATTTGCTCTATTTCACTAATGAAGAACTCTTCTAAAGAGTCTATTCGTTCTTGTGCCTTATCAGCATTATTCATTTCATCTATTACAATAAAATATAATTGATTTTCTTGATGGTCAAAAACAACCACTTCATGGAAGATTAATAAATAAACATCTGGAATATTGTAAACATCCTCAGCCATCTTTGGTAGGTCTTCGATATAATGGTTACAGTCATATGTGAAATAACCGATTGCTCCACACTGAAATGGTGGTAGGTCATCTCTTTTTTCCGCTGTGTATTTAGTTAGATATTCCTTTGCTAAATCTATTGGATTTCCTACATATTCTACTATTTCGGAGCATCCTTCAATTCCTACTTCGACCGTTAATTTATTATCCTTCCCATATAACTTTGCAACTGGATTAGATGCCATAATTGAATATCTTCCGTCACGACCACTTTCAAGAAGTACGGCATTCTTTTTCTCTTTTGCCGTTTCTACAAAGTATTTAAAGAAAGGTGTAGTATAATTGATAACTTTTGAAAAGATTTCATAATTCATGTGAATATCCCCCTCTGATAGCGCTTCTTTTTTCATTTTACACAAAAAGTAAGAAGTATACATCAAAGCATTTTATGGAAAAACAAAAAACCCCTCTGCAGCTAGCAAAGGGGTTTTAAATTTATCATTTAATCAACCAAAAAAATTACTCAAATTGGAATAATGCTGTACTTAAATAACGCTCTCCATTACTTGGAATGATCGCAAGTACTTTCTTACCTTTTCCAAGTTTTTTTGCAACTTGTAATGCAGCACTAATCGCAGCACCAGAAGAGATACCTACAAGTATACCTTCTTCTTTTGCTACTTTTCTAGCTGTTTCCATTGCATCATCATTTTTGATTTGTACGATTTCATCATAAATATCCGTGTTCAATGTTTCAGGTATAAAACCTGCTCCAATGCCTTGGATTTTATGCGGACCTGGTTTACCACCTGATAAAACTGGAGAGTCTTCAGGTTCAACTGCGACAATATTAATGCCAGGGTAAGCTTCTCTTAAAACAGCTCCTGCACCAGAGATTGTTCCTCCTGTACCTACTCCTGAAATAAATGCGTCAAGTTGGTCTCCCATTTGTTCAACAATTTCAGGACCAGTTGTTAAACGGTGAACTTCAGGATTTGCAATATTATTAAACTGTTGTGGAACGAAATATCCGTTTTCTTTTGCTAATTCATCAGCTTTACGAATTGCTCCTCCCATTCCTTCAGGACCTGGAGTTAGAACTAATTCTGCGCCATATGCACGTAATAAGTTTCGTCTCTCAATACTCATTGTTTCTGGCATTACTAGAATTGATTTATAGCCTTTAGCAGCAGCTACCATTGCTAATCCAATACCAGTATTTCCACTAGTTGGTTCAATAATTGTATCACCTGGTTTTATTAAACCTTTTTTCTCCGAATCCTCGATCATCGCAAGTGCAATACGATCTTTAACACTGCTACCAGGATTCATAAACTCTAGTTTTAAGTAAATTTCCGCGCTGTCCTCGTCTACTAATCTGTTAAGTTTTACAATTGGAGTTCTACCGATTAATTCGTAAACTGAATTTGCAACTTTCATTTCATCCACTCCTAATTCCAAGTATATTGACCTGTTTAATATACATTATGTAAAAAACAAAAGAATCTGTCAATTACTTTCTCCTATACATAACTTGTATGAAATTCATAATAAATTATGAAAAGAAAGCTCGACAAATTCCTTCAATTTTCACCTACAATTTGTTAATTAACTCTTTTAATTGTTCATCAGAATAATGATAAGGTTGATTACAGAAATGACATGTTACTTCTGCTTCTCCATCCTCTTCTAAGATTAATTCCAATTCTTGTTTACCAATACTTAAAAGAGCACCCTCAATTCTCTCTCTTGAGCATTGACATTGGAATTTTACATCCATCGTTTCTAAAACTTTAACTTCTTCTTTACCTAACACTTCATATAAAATTTCTTCTGGAGTCAGGCCTTCTTCAATTAGTTTAGAAACTGGTTTAATCGTTTTTAAACGATTTTCAATTTGTGTAATACATTCTTCACTAGCGCCAGGTAAGATTTGAATAATAAATCCTCCACTTGCTAAAATCGAATGATCTGGGTTTACTAACACACCGACACCTACAGATGAAGGTGTTTGTTCAGATACAGCAAAATAGTAAGTAAAGTCTTCACCAAGTTCACCTGATACAATAGGTACTGAGCCTGTGAAAGGTTCTCTCATACCAATATCTTTAACAACTGAGATTGTACCTACAGTACCAACAGCTTTTGCTACATCAATTTTTCCATGTTTGTTAAGTTCAGTTTGTACATGTGGATTTTGTACATATCCTCGTACTTCACCTTTTGCATTACTATCGACTAAAATATGGCCAATTGGGCCATTACCTTCAACCTTTAAAGTTAATTTCTCTTCGCCTTTTAACATAGCACCCATCATTGTAGCAGCTGTGAGTGTACGACCTAATGCAGCAGAAGCGTTTGACCAAGTGTCATGACGTTCTTGAGCTTCTTTTACAATATTTGTTGATCTAACGGTATATGCACGGACTTCACCGTTAAAAGCTAATGCTTTTACTAAATAATCTTTCATGATGTACCCCTTTTTAAGAATTTCGTTTATAAATTAAATGTAGACCCTTTAGTGTTAAATATGGATCCATGACATCAATGATATCCGATTCCTTAGATATTAATGATGCAAGTCCACCAGTTGCTATAACAGTAGGTTCTACCTTTGCTTGAGCTTTCATTCGTTTTACAATACCTTCAACTTGACCTACATAACCATATAGGATTCCAACCTGCATTGCTTCTACAGTTGTACGACCAACAATATTAGAAGGTCTTGAAAGCTCTATGCGAGGCAACTTTGAGGCCTTTGTATAGAGTGCCTCTGTTGAAATATTGATACCTGGAGCAATTGCTCCACCGATATAATTTTTATTTTCATCTATATAACAATATGTAGTAGCTGTTCCGAAATCTACAATTATCAGCGGGCTTCCGTATTGTGCAATTCCAGCAACCGCATTAACAATTCGGTCTGCGCCAACTTCTTTCGGATTATCATATTTTATGTTTAAACCTGTTTTTATACCAGGACCAACGATTAGTGGCTTTTGTTTAAAGTATTTTGTTGCCATTCTTTCCAGTGAGAACATAATCGGTGGGACAACTGATGAAATAATGACTGCATGAAACTCATCAAACCCAATACCTGCATATTCAAGTAATGAACCAATGACCATACCGTACTCATCTTCTGTTTTATAACGATTCGTCTCAATTCTCCAATGATGTATTAACTCATCTTCTTGGTAAACACCTAAAACAGTATTTGTATTTCCTACATCGATTACAAACAACATATAATCCACCGTCTCTCCATTTCAAAAATAAAACTTTTATTTTATATTTTTTGTCTCAAGTACATTTTTTAATCACTATAAAAATAATGATAACACAAGTTGATAGTAGTTTAAAAATAGATGCTTTCTACTGTGGTCATGGGTTCCTATTGGTTTGTTAAAACGCTTCAATGAAACGATATCCCCGTGGTCGTGGTCAACTTTACTTTTCACCAATAAACAAAAGAAAGAGTGTCTAGAAAGACACTCTTAATTTTTTATTCAGTGATTTTAGGCTCAGTTGGTTCATCATTCTTTTTAGAAATGTTGACTTTAACCTCATCTTTTGAAGATGGAGATGTAGGAAGTGTACCTTGTTCCCAAAGACTCTTAATTCCTTTTGCATCTAAAGTTTCCACTTCTAATAATGTGTTAGCAAGCAAGTCTAATTTATCGCGATGCGTCTTAATAATATCAGTTGCTTTTGCATAACAGTCTTTAATGATTGTTTGAATCTCAACGTCGATTTCATAAGCAATTTTATCACTATAATTTTGTTCATTATTAAAGTCTCTACCAAGGAATACATTTCCTCCTTGAGATTGACCAAATTGCAATGGACCTAGTTTATCGCTCATACCGAACTCAGTAACCATACGACGAGCAATACCAGTTGCACGTTGGAAGTCATTATGAGCTCCTGTACTTACTTCACCAAATACCACTTCTTCTGCAACACGTCCACCAAGTAGACCTGTAATTTTATCAAGTAATTCTGGTTTTGTCATAAAGTAACGATCTTCTTTTGGAAGCATTACTGCATAACCACCAGCTTGACCACGAGGTACAATTGTTACTTTATGAACCATTTCAGCCTCGTCTAACACTTGGCCAATAACCGTATGTCCAGCTTCATGGAATGCAACAATTTTTCGCTCTTTTTCAGATATAACTTTATTTTTCTTAGCAGGTCCCGCAATTACACGGTCAGTTGCTTCGTCAATATCAAGCATATCAATTTTCTTTTTATCACGACGAGCCGCAACTAATGCCGCTTCGTTTAATAAGTTTTCTAAATCTGCACCAGAGAAACCAGGAGTTCTTTGAGCAATAGCTTTTAAGTCTACCTCTGGTGACAATGGTTTATTTCTTGAATGAACTTTTAATACCGCTTCACGTCCTATTACATCTGGACGGTCTACTGTAATCTGTCTATCAAATCGACCTGGACGTAATAACGCTGGGTCAAGAACATCTGCACGGTTTGTTGCAGCGATGATGATAATACCTTCGTTAGCACCAAAACCATCCATTTCAACAAGTAACTGGTTTAATGTTTGTTCACGCTCATCGTGACCTCCACCTAATCCAGCACCACGCTGACGACCTACAGCATCGATTTCATCAATAAATATGATACAAGGAGCGTTTTTCTTCGCATTTTCAAATAAATCACGAACACGAGAAGCACCGACCCCTACAAACATTTCAACGAAATCAGAACCACTGATTGAGAAGAATGGAACTCCAGCTTCTCCTGCAACAGCTCTTGCTAATAATGTTTTACCTGTTCCTGGAGGTCCTACTAATAGTACCCCTTTAGGAATTCTTGCACCTAATTCAGAAAACTTACGAGGATCCTTCAAGAACTCTACAACTTCAACAAGCTCTTGCTTCTCTTCATCTGCACCTGCAACATCTTTAAATCGTACTTTCTTTTTCTCGTCATTATAAAGACGAGCTTTGCTCTTCCCAAAGTTCATAACACGGCTTCCGCCACCTTGTGCTTGATTCATTAAGAAGAAGAAAAGAATGAAAATAATAACAAATGGAATGAGTGAAGTGAAAATTTGCACCCATGCACTTGTTGTTTCAGCTGGATTCCAATTAGCCTTTATTTTATAGTCAGCAACTGCTTTGTTAACTATTTTTGTCGTTTCGTCACTAATTGGTACTTGAGTTTGGAAAGATTCGCCTTTTTTTACATCTGTAAAATGACCTCTTACTATGTACACTCCATTTTTAGGTTGGATAGATGTTAAGCTGCTAACATCTCCTTTTTGTAACTTAGTATAAAATGTATCGTAACTTACTTTCTTAACTTGAGATTCTGGCCCATTGAAATATGTAACAACACCAATCACAACTAAGAAGATTAATATGTAAAAGACTGTATTACGGAAAATTCGATTCAATTCCAAACCTCCTCTCTTTCAATTTAATTACTTTATATAGTAGCATAGTTATACCATGTAAACAAACGAATAAAACTTGACTTATTTCGTGTATACTTCAGGCTTTAAAACGCCAACATACGGCAGATTTCGATAACGTTCAATATAATCTAAACCATATCCTACTACGAAAGCATCTGGTACTTCGAAACCAACTAAATCAGCCTCAATACTTGCTTTACGTCCGCTTGGCTTATCTAATAATGTAACGATTTTAACTGTATTAGCTTTGCGATGTTTAAATAGTTCAACTAAATAATTTAATGTTAGACCACTATCAATAATATCTTCTAGAATGATTACATCTCTTCCTTCTACAGAAGTATTTAAATCTTTTACAATTTTTACTTCACCAGAAGAAACTGTACTATGTCCATAACTAGAAACATCCATAAAATCAATTTCGATATATGTATCAATATGCTTGATAAGGTCAGACATGAACGGAAGAGCTCCTTTTAAAACACCCACTACTAGTGGAAAGCGGTCTTTGTACTCTTCAGTTAGTACTGCACCTAATTCTACTACTTTTTGTTGAATTGCCTCTTCACTTACTAATACTTGTTGAATGTCTTGTTTCATTTTTTCCTCCTAGAAACTCTTAGAAACCACCTGTATTGCAATGAGTGACTCATCTGTCGAAAAATTTCTTTCAAATGCAGATTTCTTTACGAAAGGTACCCATAATATATTATTTTGACTATCCGTAATTATTGGCCATTCATCACGTAATGATTGTTTCATTTTTTCATCAATAAATATATCTTTTAACTTTTTTGACCCATTCATACCCTTTAATGACATTCGATCACCATTCTTTCGATTCCGAACAATGAGTGGAAAAGAAACATCCTTGACAGAACAAATAAATGTGTCATTTTTTTGTTCAAAATATTGATTGTTTAATTCAACTTTAATTGAAAAACCATTTGGTAGATCGTATTCGCCAGGCTCATTAATAGAAATAGTATAATCCTTCACATTCATTTGTTCGAATGTAAAGATGCATTCATTATATGAGCGTGTGACAAAAAGTCCTCCTGGTAAATGCTGCTCCCACGTAGATTTTTCATTTCGTAATAAAGTCAGAATTGAATTAAGATGCCCTTGTGTCAAGCCTTTAGGGATATATAGGTAGACATAATCTAATATTAGTTGAATACATCTTCTTTGTAAAGATATAGGCACATTTAAAAACTGTTTAACGTCAATAGTGACTGCTTGCTTTTCTTTATTTTTTATAACTGTATTCATCGCGTCTTCAGTTAATTCCATTAAATATAGATCATCTTCCAATTGCTGTCTACTAAACTGCTGGAATCTTTTATGTGCAGTTGGATTTTCTTCAAATATAAAAGGTAGAATATGATGTCTAAATCGATTTCTAGTGTAAACATCTTTATCATTACTTGGATCTTTTCGAGGGATAATACTTTGTTCGTGACAATATGTAGTTAATGCTTGTTTTCTTAAATCTAAAAATGGACGAATAATTTCGCCTGTACTAAAAGATCTCTTTTCCCTAATGCCAGCGTAACCGACCTGCGAGCTACCTCTTACTAAACGCATCAAAATCGTTTCAACTTGGTCCTCTCCATGATGACCTAACGCTAAATAATTCGCTTCATATTTCTTCATCGTTTCGTCAAAAAAACGATATCGACATTCCCTTGCCGCCAATTGACTACTTAAACCCGTTTCCTCGATATACTGATTCACATTTATGCTTTTACCTTCATATTGTACGTTATTTTGGAGGCACCAGTTCTTAACGTATTCTAAATCATCTAAAGATTCTTGCCCTCTAAACATATGATCTACATGTGCGATAATAATCGAGAACTCATATTCTTCTCTAATAGATAAAAAAGAATGAGCTAACGCCATTGAGTCTGGACCTCCAGAAACACCGATCACAATTACACTATTTCTAATAATATTGTTTTGTTTTATAAATTCCTTTAATTGATTAATTACCATTTAACTATACTCCTAATGAAAGTAAAATTCATATCTATATGTTACCATTCACACACTTGGAGTACTATAATTTACAGCTGATAATAAAAATATAATGCATAAGCCAAGCCCATTAACAAGAGAATGGTCGATGTTTCAAACCAGTGAATTCTTTTTTTCTTTTGCTTCACTTGGATGTTGTTCCCTGCTCTTGTCTGTGTTGATTGGTTAGGTTTTTGATTCTGACTAGTTGAATTTCTAGGTTGATTTGTAGGCTGGCTATGTTTTTTTGATTGTGTTGATTGATTAGCAGTCTGACTTTGCTTTTTCGATTGCCTTGTTTGATTCATCGTTTGTGCTGTAGTAACTTGATCCTTTTTACTATTCTTCTTTTTTGTAGCATTTATCTTTTGTTCATACATTAATAGAGCTTGTTTCATAGCACTTGCATTAGTATACTCCCCTTTTAATCCCTTCATTAGAAATTCTTTATATGGCTTAAGGGTTTGTGTTTGGGTTATTACTTGTTCAATTTGATTTATTCCCAACCCGTTTTTTAAAAACTGCTTTTTACAATGCAAGTGGATAAAAATCATCGTAACAGCAAATAAGTCATAGGAAATTTCTGCTTTTCTAGAACCTAAGCCCCAGTAACCACGATCAAAGAACTCCGTAAACTCTTTAACTGCACGTCCAATTTGAGTAACTCCTCCAAAATCGATCCATTGGATTTTATTTGGTTCTTTCGTAACTAGTAGATTATCTGTTTTTAAATCTCCAAAAATAAAGCCTTTATGGTGCAATTTATCTAACAATGATAAAACTTGTATGATAAAAATACTACTCCATTCCATTCCATTTCTTTCAATAAAGTTTGGTAAACTTACACCATTTACATATTCCATAACATAGTAATAGCAGCATTCATTTGTCCCTGGATTTATATAGTCATCTACATCGATAAAAGAAGGCCCAAGGATTGAATCCTGGACCTGTGTGATTTTTTTTAAAACATTTACTTCGTTCGTGATATTAGTAGAATCTTTACTCAGCTTAATAGCAACATCTCCAGTTTTTCCAGAAGCTAGATAAACTGTTCCATTTGCTCCATTTCCAAGTAAACTCTTAATTTCGTAATTGTTTTTATTCCACTTTCCAGTAATGAGAGTCCCAGGCGCTAAATTAATCTGCCCATTCAATTGATTGTTCATCATCACCATTATTACCTCTATTGTAGTTTTGTTCGTTAAAATAGTTTAAAGCCTCACGTAGAGCAGGACCGGTTGGCGTCATACCGCCCATTGTTAACTTAGGAAAAATAGTGTTTAATTTTTCTAACTTAGGCGTCCAATCTAGTAATTTATCTACATCGTCATGTTTCCCGGGAAATATAAATAATGAGTAGGCATTTTCTCCTGTTCTTGAGTTTAAACTAATTTGTAAATCAAATAATGATTCCTTAACGGTTTCTAGTTTGTCTTTCATACTAGCACTCGTATCTACTAAAATAATAACTTCTAAACCTACAGTTTCACCGATATCCTCTACAACCTCATAAACCTCTTCTCGCTTTGAAGGAGGAAGTGATTCTATTGAATTGCTATCACCTAAAATTTGCTTAAGTTCTTTATTAACAAATCCTTGAATTGTTTGTGTCATTGCTTTTCTTGTAACCATTTGGACAGTTTGAGAAAGTTGCTTTGTGTAAACGACTTGACTAATCCCTCCACCTGCTCTAGCAATTTCCTCGATTTCCTTTAAACCGTCACCACTTTGTACATTTTCATCTAAAATTCCAATTACATTTACTGTAATACCGTATTCTTGTGCCAAACTTGAAACAGCTAACGGATCTTCACCATGGTTTGAATAACCATCAGTTATTAATAGAATTTGTTTTAACTTTCCCTTATACATACAAAATCCCCTCCGCGTAAAAGTTGTTACCATTTTGTCCAATTACGGGAGGGGATAAACCTTTATTTAATTTATTTTACTAAGCCATCGCACTATACGATGAGATAGATGACCACTCTGGCAAGTTTCGTTTAACAACAGCAACCACAACTGTCATATCATCATTAATATCGCCTGTATTCGAACGAATAACTTCCTCTAGTAACAATTCAGCTACTGATTGTGGATCATCCGTTTCAAATTCACTTATTTTACGTTTCATCCACATTTCGTAATTCTCTACATGTTTAGGACCTTCAAAAATACCATCACTCATCATAATTAATAGGTCTCCAGCTTTTAACTGCTCACTCACGACTTCTACATCAAACTCATCAATTATCCCAATTGGTAAATTACTGCCTTCAATTTTAATAACTTGCTTCCCTCGTTTAACAAAGCTTGGCGATGAACCAATTTTTAAGAATTTTGCTGAAGCATCGTGTAAATCGACCATCGCTAGATCCAGTGTAGCAAAGACCTCTTCAGTAGTACGTAATGATAGAATCGAATTAATTGATTTAATAGCGACAGTTTCTTCAATACCTGAATTTAATATTTTTTGAAGTAGTTTTAGTGTTTCATTACTTTCAATATGAGCTCGCTCACCATTTCCCATTCCATCACTAATCGCAATAGCGTGTTTTCCTGCTCCAACATCCATTATTTTAAATGCATCACCCGAAATAAAGCCTCCACCTTTAGCTGCAGTCGCAACTCCAGTTTCAATAACAAACGCCTTATCTGATCCAAATGTAACTAAGTAATTACCTCCATTTGGTATTGTCGCTGCCTCTTCTTTTAATACGACAATCGTTTCTTTTAAAATATCTGATAGAATCGGCGCAATTAATTTTTGGCATTCACCATACTCATTTTCAAACGGAATCAATATATCTATATCAATATTACCTTGCTCTAAGTTATAAATTTCTACTTGGCTAACGTCAATTCCAAAGTTTAATAAAGCTTGTAGGATTTGGTCTTCTTGTAATTGATGATTTTCTTTCTCTCGTTGAATCTCTTTTGCAAAATCGACCATTACTTTTGAAACTCCGCGTAATTGCTCTGCCACTAATCTTCTACTTTCTTGAACTTGTTTTTTAAGTCTTTGATTTGCACGGAAGTAGAAAACCTCTTGCTTCATTAAATCTGCCATTTTTGAAGAACGTTGGCAGTATTTCTCCCACTCTCTCATAAATTGGCCATTCTTAATGAGCTGATCCTTTTCAACTAAATGCATCATATTTTCCATGTATTGATATGTTCGGTCACCATTGTTTGACCAGCAATGATCCTTTTTCATACAACTATTACAGCACTTATTTGAAATACTACAAATAAACAGTTCTTCATCAGTTAATTCGTCCTCAATATGTGCAAACTGGCTAGGCTGTGAAAAACTTGCAGATAATGCTTCAAACACGTTTGAAAATTGAGTAATTCGATTAGCTGTCAAATCTCTTATTTTACGCAAATATTGTTGTTGATCTGTAGAGTGTTCTTCTGTTCCTGGTACTAGTTTAGCTAATTGTTTTAGTAGGAAAGATGGTGTTATTAAGAATAAGACAATCGCTATTACTGATTCAATAATTGAAAAAATAATATCTGATTGTTTCTCAGCATAAAAGCTGATGAGGCATGTCCCAATTAATAGGCCAGCTGCCGCACCTAATCTTTTTCCCTCTTTAAGGAGGCCACCGAGTAATCCAGAGAATGCTAATAAGCTCATTTGATATAGGCTCGAAACACTCGCTAAACTTAGGATAAGGCCCGTTACAACCCCTACTGTACAACCTACCGTTCCTCCGGCTACGAAGGCAAATAGTAAGACGATGTATCTAGTAACAATATGCTGAATAGATAAATCTTGAATATACCAATCAGTCGTCCCCGTCACAACTGAAGCTAAAAGAATAACTAAACATACGATTTCTTCAACACCTAAAAGCTGTTTTCTTTTAGGAATCGCGAGTAGTGGTACACTTTGGAAAAAGATCATCGTTAAAATAAAACTTAATCCCGCTTCAACTGATGCCATCAAAACATCATACATCAGAACTTCTTGTTGAAAAGCATAAGTAATTAATAGATGACTAATAAATACTGATAAAAAAACTTGAAAAGGTACTAAACCTATATAATGTCGTTTAACTCTAGCGAAGAAGATATTAAGGATGAAAAATAGGATAATTGTGGCAAACGCATAACTAACCGTTTCAATCGACACAGTTAACGAGCCGATCATAAGAGCAACAAAAGCGATTCCTGTACGCTCACGTTTCATCATATAAACTGAGGCAAAAAACGGTAATACAAACGGGAGAATATGTGATAGGATCAACGCTCGTCCTAATAAAAATCCCGTTAGAAAGATTAGTAACCCCCAATCAAAGAATGCTCTCTCTAATTTTGATTTAATTGATTTAGAAGATTGCCGAAATACTGATTGAAATCCATTAGTAGGGACCAAGCTTGCTGAAGAATTAGAAGACCCTCTTTGCAGTTTCGTCATATTTCCACCTCATCCGAATTGGTTTATTGAACATATTTTAACTTGTCCAATTGAAGGAATATGTCAAAATGACAAAGGCAAATAAAAGTTTTCTTCGACGGAAAAAGCTTTTACGTGCAACTGTTTTACAAAATATGAGAAAAGCTTGCAGCATAATTTCTCTAATAGGGTAAAAGAAACGCATTTATTAAATTTTATGTCAATCGAAATTCAGAATAAAGGGAAAAAGTTTGGAAAGAAGAGTGGTTTTAAGAGACGGGGACGCATGTTCCAGAAAAAGAAAAAAACGCCTAGCCTCTTATATAGAGACCAAACGTTTTTGTTGTTGTATGACCCGTACGGGATTCGAACCCGTGTTACCGCCGTGAAAGGGCGGTGTCTTAACCACTTGACCAACGGGCCGTTAAAGGGAATGGTAGCGGCGGAGGGAGTCGAACCCACGACCTCACGGGTATGAACCGTACGCTCTAGCCAGCTGAGCTACACCGCCATTATCTTTAAACGACAAGATTTATATTATCATGGTACCAATTAACCGTCAACAGTTTTTTTAAATCTTATTTTATTATTTTTTCCATACAAAAACGCACCCATTAAAGAGTGCGTGTTCTATATACCTATTTATGTCCTGACAAGGTAGGAAATTAGCCTCGACGAGCTCCACGGCCACCACGTTTAGATTCTGTGTTGCGTTTTAATGAAGCTAGACGGTCTTCACTGTCTTTTAAAAATTTACTCATTTTTTGATCAAATGTTTCTTTAACCGGACGTTGATCCGAACGGTTTTGATTTTTGCCACGGTTTCCACCACCGCCGCCTCCATATGAAGGTCTGCTTTGACGAGGTCTTTGCTCACGCTCTCCCTCTTTTACTGGTGGACGTTCTTTCGCTTTTTTGATTGAAAGACCGATTTTACCGTCTTTTTCAACATTGATTACTTTTACTTCTACTTCATCGCCAACTTTTAAATGTTCGTTAATATCTTTAACATAGTTGTCAGCTACTTCACTAATGTGAACAAGTCCAGTTACTCCTTCTGGTAACTCTACAAAAGCACCAAAATTTGTAATCCCTGTAACTTTCCCACTAACTTTGCTGCCTACCTCAATTGACATAAAAAAAATGCTCCTCCTTAAAAATGTTTAACTGGATTTACTATATTATATAAAATTATAAAAACAAGTGTCAATGAAACGATAATTACTTGATATTAGGAAAAATTATTTCTCCCTTTTTAGAAAAAAATAAGTTTTTTCTAGCTAACTCAATAATATATTGATCATCGTTCAATTGGTCAATCATGCGCTTCGAATCCTTTACCGTACTCTTTGTTTTCTTTAAATCAACTTCTGCTAGTTTTAATTGTTCTACTTTAGATGAATACACATGTTGTTGTGTTACATAATGTGATTGTAATAAAAAGAATAGGGGGACAGCTAAAAAGCAAAATAATGAAATTCGCATTAAAAACTTTTTAAAACTTCTTCTCCTAGGCTTAACACCATGTTCCTCAACTAAAGTAATATTTTGTTTATCTTGAACTTGACTAGTTAAATCCAATTTTCTCGCATGTTCCACCTATTTCTTCCTCCTATCTAAAAGGTCCTTTACTTTTTTAATAGTAGTAAGGAAGATATTCTTGAATTTTCCGAAAACTCCTTTAAATTGTATTAAATAGTTTTTGACTCGTTTTGGCACAAAAAACCAACATACTCTGCCGAAAAATAAAAGAATTGATAGTACAACGTTGTAAACTAAACGGATTAGTCGAATAAGGAGTCCATAAATAAACAAAAGAATGATAATTATTACCTGAATAATCCACTTTATAGGTTTTACAATAAATATTACGATTAACTTTAATATAATGCGATAAATGCTAATAACCAACTGAATAACAAGCTCTAATATTTTTTTATAAATAGTTCTAAAAAGACTTTGATATGCAGCATAACCACATAGTAAAGCTAATAGTAAATAAAACCTAAGTGCACCTTCATTAACTAAGTATAATACATAAAAAACTAGTAGTGCTTGAAAAACCCAAAATAATATATCAGTTGCAAATACAATCAATCGATTACGAGTACCTCGATATAAAAAACGATGGTATGTATCTAGCGCCATACCAAGATAAGCACCCATACCGACCATCGCTATCATAGAGTAGAACTGAACGTTTAAGCTCATTTAAATAGCTTGCTAAAGATTCCTTTAGCTTTCCCCGAGTTGTATTCGTCAATATAACAAAGTTCATTAATCTTTCCCTTAATTGCTACATGACCCTTTTCTACATCGAGGTTTTTCATTTGTAAATTATGACCTTTAATATGCAAAAAGCCTAAAGCTGTTTCTAATAGGAACTCTTCACTATCAAAGCTCTCAACCTGTTTTACTCCAGTAATTTCAAGGTATCTTCTACTTTTTAAAGATAAATCCTGCTCGATTATTTGGCTTGTATTTTTCGCATTTAACTCATACGGATTATTCATACTAGTCCCTCCATTTACATAAACTGTACCTCTTGTAAATCGATTCCTAATACAGTGTTATTTGTACAAGTATATGAAGGGACAACTTTTTTAGAACAAGCTATCTGACAGTTTTTCCTCACTAATGATTGTATACATTGCATCTGCTTCTTCTTTTCGAACGGTCTCTTTAAGTAAATTAATTTTTGCTGTAACAATTTTTTGTCCGAATCGAATTTTTAATTCGTCATTTACTTTTACTTCTGTAGATGCTTTCGCAACTGTTCCATTAATCGTTATTCTTCCTTGATCAGCTACTTCTTTCGCAAGTGTACGACGCTTAATAATTCTCGATACTTTTAAAAATTTATCAAGTCTCATAATTTATTCTCCTCAATTCTCATTCAATTAGACATTATTCGTATTTTTTAGCTTCATTCCAAATCTCATCCATTTCTTCAAGAGATACATCAGAAAATGTCTTATTTATTTCACGAAGTCTTGATTCAATATATTGAAAACGTTTTGTAAATTTCATATTAGTTTTTAAAATAGCTTCTTCAGGATTTACATCAATAAAACGCGCTAAATTAACAATACTAAATAACAAATCACCAAGTTCTGCTTCAACTTTAGTCTGATCATTCAATTTGATGGCATCAAGAACTTCAGTTAACTCCTCGTTAACTTTATCTACCACTGGCGGTAGTTCCTTCCAGTCAAACCCTACTTTCGCAGCCTTACTTTGAAGTTTCTCTGCTTTTAATATTCCTGAAAGATCCTTTGGTATGCCTGAAAGAACAGACTCAACGACATGCCCCTTTTCAGCTTGTTTTAATGCTTGCCAATTTTTTAATACGTCTTCCTCATCATTCACATGAACTGTTGAAAATACATGCGGGTGACGATAGATTAGTTTGCTTACTAATCCTTGAATTACATCTTGTATTGAGAAGTAACCTTCATCTTCTCCGATTTTGGCGTGTAACATGACTTGAAGTAATACATCTCCAAGTTCTTCAATAATATGATCGTCATCTTCTTCATCGATTGCTTCAAGTAGCTCATAAGCCTCTTCTAGTAAGTACTTCTTTAATGATTCATGTGTTTGCTTTTGATCCCACGGACATCCATTAGGGCCTCTTAAAGTAGCTATGACAGAACGAAGTGTTTCAAATTGATGATACAGATCCTCTTCATTTTTAACTGGAGGTACATAAACACTTGTCAAATTATTAATTGATGTATCGCGATCTAATTCAAACAATGGCACCCTTCTTATTTGCTCATTTGAACTACCCGCTGCCGTAACGATTACGACTTCATAATCATCGGGAAGCTGTTCCATTAACTTTAATTTCGCATGTGAGGCAATCATTTGATCGTAAACCTGGCAGATGATTAAATGCTGTCTAAACGTAATCGACTCCGCCTCTAAATCCGTTGCATCAACAAACTGGAAGCCTTCGATTGGATCAATTTTCAAACTAGTAAACATCGCATCTAAGAAGCTTTGTCCACCTTTGATGTCAAGCTGGATATTTCCTTTATCTGCAAGCGCTATTAGTAGCTGAACAGTTTTTTCCGCTACAAGAGGATGACCTGGTACCGCATATGTAATTGAACCTTCTTCAGAAGCTTTCACCAGTAGTTGAACAATTTCTTGATATACTTCTTCAAAACGATCATGTTTTTCATAAATTTCATCGAATGATTGAAACGTTAGTCCTTCTGTTTCTAATTCACTTATAACAGGGTGGTCTTTTGTACGTAAATAAAGATTGTCAGTTTTTTGTAACTCTTTATAGATACCAAATGGAAGCTGATTAAGGTCACCTGCTCCTAAACCTAAAACTTTAATCTTGTTCATTTTGATCCTCCTGTTCTTTTAAGAAAGCCATTTCTTTAATTTTTCACTTTTAACGATTGAGCTTAGTTCTTCTACTGTAAATAACTTAATTTTTATTAAGACAACCGCGAATGCGATTGCACCTACAACCGCTGAAGTTAGTGCCTCAACTAACATTCTTAAACGAAGTGGGTTAATAAACATTGCATATCTTTCAAAAACATATTCATAACCATATACACAACCATACATAATGGCTACAGATACAGTTAATTTCACAATAAACTTAAAATCAAAAAATGTTACTTTTGACAATTTATATATATAAGCTAAATTTAAAATCGTAACAATAATTAAAGCAGATACCGTTGAATAAGCTGCTCCCTTAGATCCGATTTGCTCCATTAAAATAACATTTCCAATAAATTTAACACATCCTCCAGCAATTACATTTAAAGCTGGAATTAAACTTTTACCTAATCCTTGTGCGATTGAAGATGTCGTAATCGATACTCCAGCAAAGAAGATCGATATACATAAAACAGTTAGGACATCCGTTCCTAGATCATTTCGATATAGCATTATATTAGTCGGATGGATAATTGAAATTAAACCAATTGTGGCTGCTGCTCCGACTACAATACTAACTCTAATGGCACCTGAAATTCGATTATTAATAGAATGATGTTCTTTACGAACTAATTCACTCGATAAATACGGAATTAGGGCTAGAGAAAACGATGAAGCAATGACAGAGCCTAATTGAATTAGTGGAAATCCACGATCATAAATACCCTTTACTAGTTTAGCACCTTCAACATGATATCCATATTGTACTAATAACGGATAAAAAGAGAGTGAATCGATAAACTGAATGAATACGAGTACTAAACTACTTAAGCTTAGTAGGATACCTTGATACAAAATTGTTTTTAATTCTAAGCGATAGGTTTTAAGTAAACCAAATGATGGTATCGTCAAACCAGATCCTCGAAAAGAAACCCAATAAAAGAAGTACAGTATCGCTGCTATACTACCAAGTATTGAACCTGAAACAGCCCCTGCACCTACAATATAAAGATTGTCGGTCGTTTGCATTAAATAAAGTGACAGCACTAATATCGTAATAACTCGAATTAATTGCTCAATCACCTGACTGACTGAAGTTGGCCCCATGTCCCCTAAACCTTGATAATATCCTCGAAATGCTGAAGTGATTGGGACAAATAAAAATCCAACACTAACAACACGAATTAACATCGCTAGATGATCATCTCGCATAAACTTCGCTATACTATTACTTCCTATGTATAAAGTAAAGAAACAAAGTATACCTATGACGAACAACATCATAAATGTTGCATAAACCAAATCTTTAGCCCCTTTATCATCTTTTTTCGCCAATCTTTCAGCCACATAAGATGATAAAACCAAAGGAAAGCCATATGTAGAAAATGCTAAAGCAATTGCGTAGACAGGATATACCTGTTGGTAAATATAGTAACCTAAATCGCCGGCAATATTTTGATAAGGAATTTTATAAAACGCACTTAGTACTTTCGATAATAATGATGCTATTGTTATGAACAAAGCCCCTTGTAGGGCTGCTTTTTGCTTAGCTTTTTGCAAAAGGATAACAACTCCTTTGTTAGACGGTTCACCCTTTAATGTATTACATTAATAGGTCTTATGTAAAGAGTTGCCAAAAGAAAAAACTCCCTTTTCCAATTTTAGCAAGTAATGGTTATCTTTAAATGTGGATCCGGTAGTTTATATCAAGGGAAAAAACAAAGGCCAGTTAAGGTAATATTCCTTTACTGGCCTTTGTTTTACTTCATAATATGATCATTGCTCCATTTGTCTAGCTAAGAAGTTAGTAGCAGTATCGATTGCTTTCTTTTCAACTTCAGAAATTGTTTTATCTTTCGAAAAGATAACAACAGCTCCAATTGGATCCCCGCTTGCGATGATTGCTCCTACTGCATAGGATTGATATTTTTCAATTACACTTTCGATAAATGAAGCTTCCCCAGGCTCGCTAACTACTTTTGAGTTACGCTCTGCCATAGTTTTTTCGATAATATCACCAATGTTTTTGTTTAAGTATTCTTTTTTGGAAGCCCCCGCAACTGCTACAACTGAATCTCGGTCACTTATAATAACAGTATGTCCAAGTGTGTCGTATAGTGCATCAGCATATTCCTTCGCAAAATCACTTAATTCACTAATTGGCGAATATTTCTTTAAAATGACTTCTCCATCTCGGTCCACAAATATTTCTAATGGATCACCTTCACGAATCCGTAAAGTTCTCCTAATTTCTTTTGGTATTACTACTCGACCTAAATCGTCAATTCGACGAACAATACCTGTTGCTTTCATACTTGTAAAGCGCCTCCTCACTTACTTGCATGTCTACGTTGATGAAAGATATCCGAGTGACAATGAGGTAAGGTCACCCTTAATTAATGATAGTATCCTACACAACGAAAGTTCTATACAAAATAAGTGAGATTTTTTAACACCTTTACTAAAAATATAGTACTGTAAGCACTTTTTGGTAACTTTTAATTACTTTATCGCCTAATTAAAGCAACCATTCGTATTACAATCCTTAAGCATTTACACTCTCTTTTTTCACGTTTTTTAATCCAGTAATTAAACCTTCTAGCGTAGTAAGCCAGTCAGCTGGATTTTTTCCTTTTACGTCTAGCGTTACTTTTAATTTCGATCCATCCATACCTAAACCAATGCCTCTACCGAATGAATTACATAGTTGGAATAATTTACCACCATCAATATTAGCACTTGCCTTCTCAGAGAAATAAACACTTACTTCTGATTTAACTTGTTTAATCAGTTCAATCTTCTCTGCAATAGCTAAAAGTTTAATATGAGCAACCTGACATAGGTAACCTACTTCTAACGGGAAATCGCCAAAACGATCCATTAATTCATCTTGTAAATCATTTAACTCTTCAAACGTTTCAACACGTCTAAATTGCTTGTACATCTCAATTTTTTGCTTACTATCTTGAATATACGTGTCAGGTAAATAAGCATCGACTTCAATGTCAATTTCAATTGTAATTATATCCTCTTTCTTAACCCCTCTACGCTGTTCGATTGCATCTTTTAACATTTGAGAATATAAATCGAAACCGACCGAATCTATAAATCCATGTTGTTGTGCTCCAAGTAAATTTCCTGCACCTCGTATCGACAAGTCACGCATTGCTATTTTGAAACCTGAACCTAGTTCTGTAAATTCTTTAATTGCTTGCAGGCGCTTCTCGGCTACCTCAGTCAGTACTTTATCCTGTTTATATGTGAAGTAAGCATATGCCACTCTATTCGAACGTCCTACACGCCCTCTTAATTGATAAAGCGTTGATAGACCCATTCGATCTGCATCATATACAATCAATGTATTAACATTTGGAATATCCACACCTGTTTCAATAATCGTCGTACTTACTAATACGTCATATTGGCCATCTAAAAAGGCATACATAACTGATTCTAGTTCCCCTTCATTCATTCGACCATGTGCTACAGCTACTTTTGCATCTGGTACAAGCATCGAAATCTGTTCAGCCATACGTTCAATATCTTCTACTCGATTATATAAGAAATAGATTTGTCCATCTCGAGCAAGCTCTCTTTCAATCGCTTCTCTCACTAATGCAGCGTTATATTCAACTACATATGTTTGAACTGGAAAACGATTTTCTGGTGGCGTTTCAATAACTGATAAATCTCTTACTCCTAGCATTGACATATGCAATGTACGAGGGATTGGCGTTGCAGTTAAGGTTAATACATCTATATTTGCTTTTAGTTGTTTTATTTTTTCTTTATGCGATACACCAAATCTTTGCTCTTCATCAATAATTAAAAGTCCTAAATCTTTATATAGAATATCCTTCGATAATAGGCGGTGGGTTCCAACTACTATATCGACAGAGCCCTCTTTTAAGCCTTTCATCGTTTCAAGTTGCTGTTTGCGAGAGCGGAAACGATTTAACAAACCGATATTAATTGGGTGATCTTGAAACCTTTCTCTTAATGTTTCGAAATGCTGCTGTGCCAAAATTGTAGTAGGCACTAAAATAGCAACTTGCTTTCCTTCCACAATTGCTTTAAAAGCCGCTCGAATAGCTACTTCAGTTTTTCCGTATCCTACGTCACCACAAAGCAGTCGATCCATTGGACGTTCTCTTTCCATATCCTTTTTAATTTCATGAATTGATCTAAGTTGATCGTCAGTTTCCTGATAAGGAAATGAAGATTCGAATTCTTGCTGTTCCAGGCCATCAGGTGAAAAAGCATAGCCTTTTGATGCTTCGCGTTCTGCATAAAGCTTAATTAAATCATCTGCTATATCCTGAACTGAGCCTTCAACCTTCTTCTTAACCTTTTTCCAATCAGTACCACCAAGTTTATAAATCTTTGGTTCCTTACCTTCAGATCCAACATACTTTTGCACTTGATCAATTTGTTCAATCGGTACGAATAATTTGTCGTCGCCATGATATCGAATATGTATATAATCTTTATGAATACCATTAATCTCTAATGTTTCAATTCCCAAAAACTTACCAATACCATGATTTACATGAACAACATAATCTCCAACTTTTAATTCTGAGTAATTTTTTATTCGTTCTGCATTTGATAATTTTGTATTAATTCTTTTTTTCTTCTTAGCTTTTTTCGTGAATAACTCACGCTCTGTTATTAGAACAAATTTTTCTAAAGGAAGTTCGAATCCAGAACGAAGATCACCTTTCATGATATATACTTCACCATTTTTTATTTGTTCTAAAGAAGAGACAATTTTACCTTCAATTCTGTAATCTTCTAATATATTTTCAATTTTATTTGTTCTTTCGTCACTTTCGCCGAGCATAACGATTGTATAGTTATTTTTCTTCCAGCGATCTAATTCATTTTTCAACAGATTCATTTGTCCATGAAACTCTTGCATCGATTTACATTGAATCGAAACTACTTGTTCAGGATGCGTATGAGGTACTCTTCTAGGGAACAGACTCGTATGAATTTGTTGGCGCTTTCTCGAATGCAGTAATTCAAAAAAGTCATGTGAAAAACTTACTCCATGCAATGCATTTCCTTCAGCTAGTAAAGACGTATACCACTCTGCTTCATCTTTTTTAAGCTGCTCTACGATTTCATGAACCCTCGAAATCTCATCAATAACGACAACAGTTTCCTTAGGAACATAATCTAGTAAACTAAATTGGTTTTCATAGATTAGACCAAAGTATTTGTATATTTGATCAATCAATTGCCCTTGCTTTAGTTGCTCAAGGTCATAGGTTACCTTTTCAACCAATAACTCTTTTACTTGTTGATCACTTATTTTTGATAGAGTTGTTTTAAAAGCTTGTTCAATTAGTTGAACGCCTAATTGCAAATCAGCCTTGGAAATAATCCTTTCCGTCGCTGGGCCAATATGGACACTCTCATATTTTGTTATAGATCTTTGGGAATCAGGAGAAAACGAACGGATTGAGTCGATTTCTGTATCAAAGAGTTCAATTCGAATAGGATCTTCATACGTAAGTGGATAAATATCAAGAATTCCTCCGCGTACGCTAAACTCTCCTTTACTTTCGACCATCCCAACACGTTCATAGCCCATTTGGACAAACTTTGAAATCAAATTAGTTAAGTCGATTTCTTCACCAATTTCAAAATTAATTTGATAGTTAGACCATAATTCTGGAGATGGCAAAAAGCCAATTAACCCTGAAACAGGTGTAACTACTACAGACGGCTTTTTTGACATCAAACTATTTAATGCGATAAGTCTTTGGGATCTAAGCTCTGGACTTGATACTGCAATCTCTGAAGCAATCAATTCATTTGCAGGATATAAAAATACTTTATCTTCCCCAACTACCGATTTTAGGTCTTCCGATACTTTTTGAGCTTGGAGAAGATTATTTGTAACGATTAGCTGCGTTTGTCCAGTTTCTTTAAAAACAGCTCCAGCAAGCAATGTCTTCGCAGACCCCGTTAAGTTTGTAACCAATTGTTCTCTTAGACCATTTTTTAGGCCATTTATTACTTTCTTAATATCTTTATACTGGTTAAATTGTTCAATTAAACCAATCACGAAGTCAATCTCCCCTAACAGTCAATCTAAGTAACAATAATCTTAGTTGAAGTTTATATTTATAGTTTTTTTAATTTGCTCCATTTTAAGTTTCATTTGTATAGATACACACACTTCATCTTAACAGAGTCTAGAAAAAAACAGAAAAACGCCTCAGTTATAAACCAAAGGCAATTTAATTTATGAAATTCTTATATTCATGGTAATGTGGAAACTCAGATAGAGTCATTTCGCAATCCTCACACACAATATAAATTACTTGATTAGGAGATTGAATAAAATTTACAAAATCGCTTAGTTCTTCATCGAAAGAATGACAATACGAAGACGAAACTTGTAACAACTGTTGTTTTTCAATACTACCCATTTGTTTACTACAATACCGACACTGACAATCTAATAATTCCATTACTTCCTCCATACTACATAAAATTCATATATACAGTATGGATTGTACTAACTATACTTATTCAATGTGAAAGCTTAAATTCCTGTTTTTTATTTTTTATTATATTGATTCATTACATCCACGAAAGAATGCTTTAAAAAATATTCACATGCATCTGCAGCTCTTTTTACACCATCAACTACTTCTGCAATTTCTTCTTCAAAAAAGTTTGATAATACATGATTTACGACACTCATCCCATTTGATGGACGATCTACACCAATTCGAACTCGTTGGAATTCTTGTGTTCCTAAATGCTGAATTAATGACTTTATACCATTATGCCCCCCAGCACTTCCTTTTGTACGCAGACGTAGCTTTCCCGTTGGAATATCCATTTCATCATATAGAACGACAAGATCTTCTAGATCAATATTAAAATAATCCATAAATGGTCTTACACATTCACCTGACAAGTTCATATATGTTAAAGGCTTTAACAAGAAAACTTTTTCTCCGTTCACAATTCCTGAAGTATAAATACCATTAAATTTTTGTTGGGTTAAAGAAAAGCCCCATCGGTGAGCTAATTCATCGATCGCAATGAACCCAATATTATGTCGCGTTCTTTCATACTCTCTACCTGGGTTGCCTAATCCTACAAACAGCTTCATTTATTATCCTCCATTCTAATTCACTTGGTTATATTACGAAAAGACGTAACCACTTCTGGTTACGTCCTCTTATAAGTTTCAAAGCAAAGATGTAATTTTTATATTAATCAAATAAAGTACTTACTGATTGCTCTTCATATACACGGATAATCGCTTCACCTAATAGGCCAGCAACTGATAATTCAACAAGTTTATCAGTCTTTTTATCTTCAGTAAGACAAATTGAATTTGTTACAACTAATTCTTTAATACAAGAGTTTTCGATACGATCAATTGCCGGTCCAGACAATACAGGGTGTGTACAACATGCATATACTTCTTTTGCACCATGCTCTACTAATGCATTAGCAGCAAGTGTAATTGTACCCGCTGTATCAATAATATCATCAATTAAGATAGCCGTTTTACCATCAATATTACCGATGATGTTCATAACTTCAGCAACATTTGGTTTTGGACGACGTTTATCAATGATAGCAATAGGAGCTTTTAGACGATCTGCCATTTTACGAGCTCTTGTTACTCCACCGTGGTCAGGAGAAACAATTACGATATCTTCAAGCTGTTTTTTTCTAAAGTAATCTGAAAGGATAGGTACACCTAATAAGTGATCAATCGGAATATCAAAGAATCCTTGAATTTGTGGAGCATGTAAATCAAGTGTAATCACTCGAGTTGATCCCGCAGTTTCAAGTAGATTTGCAACTAACTTTGATGTAATCGGCTCACGTGAACGAGCTTTACGATCTTGACGAGCGTAACCGTAGTAAGGAATTACAATGTTAATTGTTTTTGCTGATGCACGTTTTAAAGCATCAATCATAATTAATAATTCCATAATACTTTCGTTTACAGGGAAACTTGTTGATTGAATGATAAATACATCACAACCACGGATACTTTCCTCAATGTTAATTTGCACTTCTCCATCGCTAAAACGAGAAACCGAACATTTACCAAGCTCTACACCAATGTGTTTTGCAATTTCTTCAGCTAATTTAGGATTCGAGTTTAGAGTAAATACTTTTAAATGCTTGTCTGGATAATGATTAGGCATGTTTCGTGTACCCTCCGCTTTTTTTCTTTTCTTTTTATCTATAATTAATTTTTATAGTAACCTTCTTTGTTCACTTGTCTTGCTCTTGCAATTGCTAGTGAATCTTCTGGAACTTCATCAGTAATCGTAGAACCAGCTGCAATGTATGAACCTTTTTTCACAGTTACAGGTGCAATTAAATTTGAATTACAACCAACAAAGACATTGTCCTCAATCGTTGTTTTAAACTTATTTTTACCATCATAGTTCACAGTGATTGAGCCACAACCAAGATTAACACCTTGACCAATTTCCGCGTCACCAATATAGCTTAAATGAGATGCTTTACTTCCGTTACCAAAAGTAACTTTCTTAGTTTCAACAAAATTTCCAATTCGAACTTCATCACCTAATGTTGATGCCGGACGAATGTGAGCAAATGGTCCAACTGTAGTTGAATGACCGATATTACTTTCATGTACAACTGATTGTTTAATAACTGTATCATTACCAATTTCACTATCGATAATTTCAGTATTTGGGCCAATTGTACTACCCGCTCCAATTATACTATTTCCATAGATCATTGTACCAGGGTAAATAATTGTATCCGAACCAATTTTTGCATCTGCAGAGATATATGTGCTAGCCGAATCGATAATCGTTACACCATTCAACATATGCTTTTTGTTTATATTTTTGCGCATGATTGATTCTGCAATAGATAATGCATAACGATCATTTACACCTAATGTTTCATCGAAATTTGCTGTTTTATATGCAGCTACTATTTCGCCTTTTGCTTTTAGTATCTCAATAACATCTGGTAAGTAGTACTCACCTTGAGCGTTATTATTGTTTACTTCATTTAATGCTTCAAATAATGCTTTATTATCAAAGCAATATGTACCTGTATTGATTTCTTGAACTGTTAGCTCTTCTGGACTTGCATCCTTATGCTCAACAATTTTTAATACAGACCCATTTTCGCCCCTAATTATTCTACCATAACCAGTTGAATCCTCAAGATGAGCTGTTAAAATTGTAGCTTTTGCTTGTAATCTTTCATGCTCATCGAATAAGGCTTGAATTGTCTCTGGCGAAATTAATGGTGTGTCACCACAGATTACTAAAGTAGTTCCTTTTTTATCCTTTAACATTGGCGCTGCTTGAATAACAGCATGTGCAGTACCTAATTGCTCAGCTTGTAGAGCATACTCACTATGATCACCTATTTGTGTTTTAACTAATTCCGCTCCGTGACCTACAACAGTTACAATATTTTGTACACCAACTGACAATACGTGGTCTACAACATGTTGAACCATAGGTTTCCCACAAACAGGGTGAAGTACTTTATATAATTTTGATTTCATTCTAGTACCTTTTCCTGCAGCTAGAACAATCGCATATTTATTTGACATAGTCATCCTCCATCAATCTAAATACCTATACCTGGTAGCTCAAAATGCTAATTTTAATATTTTTCCACAAAATACATCCATTTTATTATACCATAAAAAAAGAACCCATTATACATTAATGGGTTCTTTTTGGTCATATTTTTAAGAAGCACCTGCTTCTTCAAAGTCTTCTTCTAACTCACCTACACGGTGATATTCAGCTAATACAGAATCTTGTATTTTGCTACGAGTTGAAGAGTTAATCGGATGAGCGATATCACGGAACTCTCCATCCGGAGTACGTTTACTTGGCATTGCTACAAATAAACCGTTATTACCATCGATTACGCGAATATCATGAACAACAAATTCATGATCTAATGTAATTGATGCGATAGCTCTCATACGACCCTCCGTGTTTACGCGGCGTAGTCTTACGTCTGTCACTTCCATCTAGTTCACCACCTTTATCAACTTAAACCATAATTAGTAAGTTTCAACAATTATCAATAATTTCCTTCTTTTTGGAAAATTTTTTATTTAAATTATTTAATTTTTACAAATGTTTACTAAATTAATGTCCTTAACTTATTTATCGGATTATTTTAATTGAATTTTAATGAATATAAAAAAACTTGAAAATAATTTCAAGTTTTTTCACGCTGTTGGAAAACATCCTTGTCATAAAATTACCAAATTAAAGGCGTAGAGTGATGTTGATTTCCACTACGGGGTGCTCGCTTTCCATGGGGCGAGTCCCGAGCCTCCTCGGCTAGCCTGCGGGGTCTCGGGCTTCCCGCTTATCCCATAGGAGTCGATCACCCCTTCGTTCCAATCAACTTAGTCATCAAAAAAAGTTTTTAATAAAAATCGAATCAAATAGTCCTTTGCTTAGCGTATACTAACAGTCGTTTATTAATCAGTTTATTGGTCAATCAATATTAAATATTTTATTAAACTATCAATTGAACTTTTTTATAGAAATTAACTATTAAATATTTTTAACTTCTCAAGAATAAACAATTACTATAGTTTGTTGATATTAAGTGACTCTCAATCCGTTATATTTGAGACCTTTAGAAGAATAGGTATTCAAAGGAGAAAACAAGAAATTTGCAAGTAAGCCAAGTTTCATTATAGAAAAGGATAAAAATAGAGAAATTATATTAAAGCCCATCATAATACCCAAAAAATTCACAAATACATAAATTTCACTTATTTTTCTATTTATGAAAATATTGACTAAGTAATACTTCTACACAATAAAAAAAACCTGAAAATAATTTCAGGTTTTGGTCTTATATAACTGCGATACATTCGATTTCTACTAATACGTCTTTAGGTAGTCTTGCAACTTCGACACAGCTTCTTGCGGGTTTGTGTCCATTGAAAAACTCTTCATAAATTGCATTAAAATCAACAAAAGTTGTTAAATCTTTTAAAAATACAGTTGTTTTAATTACTTTTGATAAATCTGTTCCAGCTTCTTCTAGAACAGCCTTAAGGTTCGCAAACACTTGTTTTGTTTGTTCCTCAATACCACCTTCTACAATATTTCCTTCTACAGTTAATGGAATTTGTCCAGAAGTGTATAATAATCCATTAGCGATTATTGCTTGAGAATATGGTCCAATTGCTTTTGGTGCATGATCAGTATGAATTAATTGCATTATGTATCTTCCCCTTCTTCATTATATACAATTAGCTTATCTATTTAACGATTATAAGCTTTCCGTTTTAATAAATGATTCTTCTTGAAAATTGCCTCTTTCAACTCGAATAAGCTGTTCTCTTTCATTTACCTCAGATAACTTTACAAGTGATATATAATCTTCAACTAATCTTTCTTCAATATTTACTGCCTCGACTAATACACCGATTCCTGCAACATTTGCTTGAAACTCCTTAAGCAAATTTTTCATACCAGTAACCGTTCCACCAGCTTTCATGAAATCATCAATAATTAAAACATTAGAACCTGCCTCGATGCTTCTTTTTGCTAATGACATTGTTTGTATACGTTTTGAAGAACCAGATACGTAATTAATACTTACTGTTGATCCTTCCGTAACCTTGTTATCTTGACGAACAATTACAACAGGTACATTTAAAAAGTTTGCAACAGCATACGCTAAAGGAATTCCTTTTGTAGCAATTGTCATAACGATATCTATTTTTTGATTACTGAATATAGATGCAAACATACGGCCTACACTATTAACATAGTTAGGATTGCTTAATATATCAGTCATGTATAAGTAACCACCGGGCAACACTCGGTCCGGTTTTTGAAGTAGATCACATAATTCTTCAATCACTGTATTTACTTCTTGATTACTTATACTAGGAATATACTTTACTCCACCAGCTGCTCCTGGCACAGTTAAAAGTGTCCCAATTCCTTGCTGTTCGAACGTCTGCTTTATAATACCTAAATCTTCACTTACTGATGATTTAGCAGACGCATATAAATCAGCAAAAAAAGTTAATGATACTAATTGTTGTGGATGATGCAACAAATAGTGTGTCATACCTACAAGACGAGAGCTTCTTCTAATTTTCATGCAGCACCTCAAATCACGAATATTTTATAAAAATTTTATAATAATATTCGTTTTTAATCAAGTTTTTCCCTTTCACCTAACATCCGAACGGCGTATACTTGATCGCAGAAACCTTTTAATCCGTTATAAACACGATTCATCCTAGAATCATGGCGAACTAATCCGAATACTGTAGGACCACTTCCGCTCATTAAAACCGCATCTGCACCAAAACGCTTCATTTGATCCTTAATCATTGCAACCTCAGGGTGTAATTGCAGTGTAACTGTTTCTAATACATTTCCTAATGACTGACAAATATCGTCGTAATTTTTATTCGAAATGGCATTAACCATACGATCTACATCAGGATGTTGAATATTATCTAATTTAAGCTTTTGATAAACAGTTGCTGTTGAAACTCCCTGTGTTGGTTTTGCTAAAATAACCCAACAAGGTGGTGGTGTATCGATATGTTCAATTTTTTCTCCACGACCTGTAGCTATTGCTGTTCCGCCGTAAACACAAAATGATACATCCGACCCGATTTTAGACCCAATTACCGCTAATTCATCTAACGAACAATTTAAATTCCAAAGCTTATTCAGACCTCTTAGTACTGCCGCTGCATCTGAACTACCTCCTGCTAAACCAGCAGCAACAGGAATATTTTTTGTAATAAAAATATGTGCGCCTAATTTAACTCCGAACATTTCTTTCAGTAGCATCGCAGCTTGATAAGCTAAATTGCGTTGATCATCAGGCACGTAACGATTATGTGATGTAACGACAATTTTATCTTCCTGAATAAGCTCTAATTCAATTCGATCGGCTAAATCGATCGTTGTCATAATCATTTTTACATCATGATAACCGTCGCCTCTCTTCCCTACGACGTCTAATGAAAGATTTATTTTCGCAGGAGCCTTCACCATTAATTTCACTATTCTCACCTTCTTATGAACACTTACTTTTTTGCTATTGTATCATAATTAACTCATAAGAAAAATGTACCCCAATGAAAGTGAGCTAGATCAGTAAATTTTCTTTAGGAAGATTCACAAAAACCGAAGCATTTAGCTTCGGTTTGATGTGTAGACAAAATCGCTTGTCGAAGTGAAGATTGTTTATTGTTGCTTATTAGATAATTGTAACTCAGCTAATTCGATTGCCCTTTTAACCATGTTGCCGGCATCCTTCGCTCGAATGCCTCCCCAGCCTTCTTTTTGAACGACGTCGTAGAAACCAAGATCTTTTGCAAGTTCCTCTTTAAAGCTCTGTGACATTATACCTCTTTTTCTTCTACCCAAAAAAAGCAACCCCCTTTTTCCACTTCGACATTGTTAGTATGTGTAAATCTGTTTAATTTCATGAATAATAAAAAGAAAAGGGACAGTAGAAAATTCTACTGCCCATTCGCCATCAGTCCACTTGTATGGTCATCACAGAAAAACAATTCAACTGTTTCTGTTAAAATATCTGCATAACTAAAAGATAAGCGTTCAAATGCGTTCTCTTCTTGATCTAATTGTACCACGAATATGGATGGATATGTTTCTGCTAATACACCGGAACGTTCTACAGTCTTTCTACGTCCGCTGTTTGCTTTCAATGTAAGTCGTTGTCCAACATGACTATCTAAAGTATCCTTTATTTCAGATAATTTTTTTGCCATTTCATACCACCTCACTATGACAAGTATACCATCTTATGTAAACTAAGTCAAAAAAGATAAAATTATACCAACGATACAGGTTACCTGTCAATATTTTTTTGCAACACCCGATTATTATTTGTGAAAATCAGAAAATTTATGTATGAGAATAAAAAAAAGATTTTCTACATACGAGTTCTCTCGCTAATGTAGAAAATCTTTTCCTTACTCCTCTTCCATCGATTGGAAAGGTAGCCCTGTTCTTAAAATTCCTTTTGTTTCTACTCCGCCTAGTCCCTTTTCACCTGTAATTGTATTACGAACTACTTCATAAACATTTACTCGATCCATAAATGATGTGAAGCTTATCTTTCCAACAACATAAACGGGATCTAATGCATGTATGTTTACCCTAGTTGGTGAGCTTGCAAAGTTTGCTCCTGCGCGTATAATCGCTTCAAAGTGAGATTGACATGCCCCAGCAAAAATTACAAGGTGATCTAAAGACGGAACCTTTTTTCGCGCTTCTTTTACGGCATCGACAAAATATCTTGAATGTCTGTAAGCTTCTATATCAGTAACGACCCCTTTTGCCTTTGTGTATGCATCATGACCAGTTATAACGAGTATATCGGGACGATAATGATCTAAGTAATAACCAATTTTTGTTGGTAATTCTGTTTCCTTACAATAGATTCCCTCAACGGGGACACCCATCTTATTATACATTTCAAGACATTTTTTTAAATAAATTGGATCTCCATCGATGTGAAGTACCCGACCTGGTATTTGAAAAAGATTTACATCTGTTCTATATCCATTTGTTGCTTGAAATCTTCTTTTTTCTTTTTGCTCCAAGGCTTCTCTTTTAAATAGTTTGTAGTTTTCCTCAATTTGAACAGATGATCTTTTACCTTTTTCTCGATACTCTGATTCAATGATTACTCGCAGGTCAGATAAAGGCGCATCAGCAATTAAACGAAAATCGTCACCATATAAAACAGCAATGACTTCATCCCCGATTTGTTTTACCTCCACTACTCGAAAAACTAGGTCATATTTATAAGATGCTCTTTCTACTATATCCCCTACATTAATATTCACATGCCTTCCCCTCCAAAATTGCTTAAGTACACTACGAGTTCGCTCTCTTTTTTTAGATTATGTATGGACAAAAAAAAGGGTGAAAAGAAGGTTTATTGAACTTTTGTAGGGCAACAGAACTAAAATAAAGTAGCAAAAAAAAAGATGATTACAAACTAGTTGGTAAACTAGCTTATAATCATCTCTTTGTTATTTTACTTTTACTTGTTTATATAGACTATTACTTAATGTTGCAAATTCTTGAATTGATAAAGTTTCTCCTCTTCTTGTTCCCTCAATACCTGCCTCTAGAAGACAAGCTTCAAGTATTGCTTTATCCTTTTTAAGATGAGAAAAGTTATTTAATAAATTATTATTTAATGTTTTTCGTCTTTGAGCAAAGCTCGCTCTAACTACTTCAAAAAAGAATGATTCATCAATTACCTCTGCTGCTGGTTCTTCACGTTTTACTAGCTTTATAACAGCAGAATCAACATTTGGCTGTGGCATAAAGACTGTTCTAGGTACAGTCATAACAGTTGAAGCATGTGTATAAAACTGTATTGCGATTGATAGTGAACCATAATCCTTTGTTCCCGGCTTAGCGGAGATACGGTCAGCCACTTCTTTTTGTAACATACAAACAATGCCTCTGATTGGTAAACCTTCTGTTAATAGCTTCATGATAATTGGTGTCGTTACATAATAAGGCAAGTTAGCGACTACCATTATATCTAACTCATTCGGCAAATACTCATTAATCGCTTTTTCAACATCTGCCTTTAATACGTCTTCATTAACGATTTGTATATTATCATATGGTGAAAGTGTATCTTCTAAGATTGGGATTAGTCTATTATCAATTTCAAAAGCTAATACTTTCTTAGCACGCTTAGCAATTTGCTCAGTTAATGCTCCAATTCCCGGTCCAATTTCAATTGCACAACTTTCTTCAGTTAAATCTGCATAACTTACAATGTTTTCTAGTATATTTGTATCAATTAAGAAATTTTGACCAAAGCTTTTTTTAAAGAAGAAATCGTACTTGGCTAATATTTCTTTCGTTCGACTAGGTGTCGCGATATCCTTCATTATTTTTCCTCCATTAAAACTTTTTTTACTGCTTGCCCAAATTCATCTTTTGAGATTTGAAACATTTGCAGTCTTTTCTCTAGTTGCTTACCGTTTGTATAACCTATATTAAGAATTTTACCAAGTTTATCTCGTCTTTCACTTGAAGAGGGATGTCCAATTAATCCGGCATCTATTAAATCTTCCTTTGTAATTTCAGATTCAACTTCGATAAATTCCTGCTTAACATGAATTAAAGCATTTCGAATAGATTCTCTAGTAGCATGCTCGATTCCTAATCCTTTTTTACCTGAACGAACAGCTTCTTCCTTTGGTAAAAACGCATGCTTACATCCTGGTACATGTTCTTTAATAATCGAGCGAATACGTTGTCCAGGATAATCAGGATCTGTAAATACGATAACTCCTCGAGTCTCCTGAGCATGCTTTATTAATTTTAAAGTATCCTTATTTATAGCAGAACCACTTGTTTCAATTGTATCTGCATCCACAGCTCTTTTAATTGCCGCCGTATCATCTTTACCTTCAACAACAATGATTTCTTTAATTTTCATTTGTTCCTCCAACCAATACAAGTATATGTAATCATACCATAAGGATAATAAAACTTCATACTCTCTTAAAAGTAGTATAAAAAAAAGCAGAAGGACTTATCCTTCTACTTTCATTCAAACAACGATCTATTTTAAAAATATTAACTAATAATACGAATTTTTACAGTACGACGCCCAAAATCAAAACAATCGTCTTTTGTAGGCATTAGAATATCGATTCTTCTACCTTTAATTGCTCCACCTGTATCACCAGCAATAGCAACACCATATCCTTCAACCCAAACTTTAGATCCTAAAGGAATCACTTTTGGATCAACTGCAATCAGTTTTGTGTTAGGATTTTTACGAACATTAATACCTAAAGCTGTTACACCAGACATCCCAGCATCGTAAGGTGAATATGCAGTTGCTTCAACGTACATTTCTTTTACCTTACTACTTGATTTTGGAGCACTAGATTTTACTAATGCACTTGATGTTGGTACAGACTTTGTTCCAACTGCAACTACTCGATCAACTGGTTCTTTTAAAATAGTTTCATCTACTAGCGTTTTAGAAACTACCTTACCATTTTCTTTAATCAATTCAAAGTTACGTTTAACAAGCCCTTTTACACCTTCTGAAATGACCGAAGATTCATCCTTATACATAGAAGAATCTTTTTGCTCTTTTTCTTTAAAATCTACAGGCTCTTCCACCACATCGTTGACTTTTTCGACACGGATAACTCGAACTGTATCATTTTGTTTGATCATTTCGCCGGCACCTGGTTCAACTCGGTCAAATTCGTTTAATGTAATGTTCTGCTTTTCTAAAAAGTCAGCGACAGTAGTCGAAGTTGCAAATACTTTTTTAGAAACTCCTCCGTCATTTAATACCATAGGGAATGCTTTTTCGTAAGATACCTTACCATTTTCCTCTAACGGTGTTGACAGTGCAGGCATTATAACATCATCAGGATTGATCTTAATATTTTGTTCCTTTAATAATTCCTTTACCGTTTGAGCAGTTGTCATAATGACTTTTTCCTGCCCATCGATCGTAAGTTTAACAGGTTTCGCTAAATGAACTGTAATATCCATATCATCTGATATTTTCGTTTTGGCTGACGGATATATTTCATCTGCATTCGTAATATTAATATTTTGTTCTTTTAATAATTCAGCCACAGTATTTGCATGTGTTTGAATAACCTGTTCCTTCCCGTCTACCTCAAGAGTTACTTGTTCTTTAAGTCCCTCATATGCTCCTGTACCTACTGATCCAGTGAAAACTAAAGCTCCTGCAAGTTGTACTGCTAGTTTTTTACTACTCCCAAGTCTAGAAAGTAACCTATTCGCGTCTATCACGATTTTACTCCTCCTTTTCGCCTGAGAAAAAAGATTGACTAGCTCCAAACCTATTAACTAGTGCTTCTACTCTACTGAATGTATGTTTACTAGATTTAGAAGTAGAAGAGTTTTCTTTCGACAAATTCTTCAACTCTTCATACGTGAACTGTGACGAATATTATGTATTCGTACTAGTTCATGATATCATTTGTTAATCTGAAAAATATTACACGCATTTTCGAAAGTTCGTTTTTGAACTTCCTCAACTGATATGTTTTTTAAACGTGCAATTTCATCAGCAACAAGTGATACATAGCTAGGTTCGTTTCTTTTTCCTCTATACGGATGTGGTGTTAAGTATGGACAATCCGTTTCGATTAATAGATTTTCTAACGGAATCTCTGTCGCAACTTCTTTTGGTTTTTT
Organism: Bacillus sp. AFS029533; assembly: GCF_002585125.1. Lineage (NCBI taxonomy): Bacteria > Bacillati > Bacillota > Bacilli > Caryophanales > Bacillaceae > Bacillus > Bacillus sp. AFS029533. The sequence continues at coordinate 41,832 of NZ_NUQC01000018.1, forward strand.
TGCATTCTTAAATGTAACTGGTCCTCCTAATGAAATATAGAAGTTCATTTTAATACATTCTTTTGCAGTTTCCACACTTCCGCCGAAGCAGTGCATGATGCCACCTACTTCAGATGCATTTTCTTCTTTTAAAATGGTTACAATGTCTTCTGTTGCGTCTCGATTGTGAATGACAATCGGTAGTCCGCATTCTTTCGCTAATTGAATTTGTTTGCGAAATACTTCTTTTTGGATTTCCTTTGGAGATTTATCCCAGTAGTAATCTAATCCAGTTTCACCAATTGCTACTACTTTAGGATGTTTTGATAATTCCTTAATCCATTCAAAATCTTCATCAGTTGCGTCAATTGCATCAACTGGATGCCAGCCAATAGCTGCATAAAGAAAATCATACTTCTCAATTAATTCCATAGCTTTCGTAATTGTTGGTCGATCAAAGCCAACAACTACTTGATGAACAACTCCTGCTTCAAGAGCTCTACTTATTACTTCTTCAAGGTCTTCTTTGTATTGATCTGCATTTAAATGTACATGTGTATCAAAAAGCATTTTTACTTCCCCTTTGCTCATCTGAGATTTAGTCTAGCATACCGTAAAATTTCTTACCTAACGCACAGTTAACAATTCCGTTACAAAAAGAAACAGTCAAAATTAAGCAATTTCTAATTAATTTTTAAAGATGTTTTAAATTAATTCCATGTTATATCAAGACTTTCTTGTTTTTTGAAACAAAATTCTGATAATATTTTTAGTTTACTATTGTAATCAATCTGTAATATTTTCTTCATATAGTGACATTTTTTAACAATAACTTGTTAATACCTGCCATAAATCAACAATTTATTATCATTTTTGTGATTCTTATGATATTTTTACAATTTTCTGCACAATACAACAATTATTTCAGTAAAATAAATCAAAAAAGAAAAGTATTTCATGTTAGTTTTTACACGAAATACTTTTCTTAGTAACTTTATTTAATAATAGTACCGTTTGGTAATGATTGATCAATTGTTGCTAGTGATAGTTTACCTTCAATACTTCCTGCAAGGATCATCCCTTCGGATAATTCCCCTCTAAGCTTTACAGGTTTTAAATTCGTTACGCAGATCACTTTTCTACCAATTAAGTCTTCTGGTTTATAGTATTCCGCTATACCTGATACAACTTGTCTTGATTCATTTCCTAAATCTAATTGAAGTTTTAGAAGTTTTTTTGCTCCTTTTACTGCACCAGCTTCTTTTACTTCAGCTACCTTTAGTTGAACTTTAAAGAAATCATCAATTGTAATTTCAGGAACAGTTTCTTCGACTTTCTCTTCTACCACTGGTTTTACAGTACTTTGCATTTGTTCTTTAATATATGCAACTTCAACCTCTGTCTCTAAACGTGGGAAAATCGGTTCACCCTTTTGTACTCTCGTATCCTCTTGGATTGCTCCAAACTTATTTAGGCTATCCCATGAAAGAATCTTTTCATCAACGAGTCCTAACTGATTGAAAATTTTTGCTGGCGTCTGAGTTAAGAAAGGTTTTAATAAAATCCCCACTTGACGTAAAGATTCAGCTAAATGCGCCATTACCGATGCTAGTTCTTGTACACGGCTTTCGTCCTTAGCAAGTACCCACGGCTGTGTCTCATCAATATATTTGTTTGTACGACTAACGAACTGCCAAATATTTGTTAATGCAACTGAAAATTCCATATTTTCCATTGCTGCTTCCACAGTTTCCTTCGTGTTCTTTGCCATTTGTTGAAGGTTTTCATCAAAATCTGTTACTGTGCCGTTAACTGCAGGAATATTACCATCAAAGTATTTTTGGATCATTGCAATTGTTCGATTTAATAAATTTCCTAGATCATTTGCTAAATCAAAATTAATACGGTCAACGAATCCTTCTGGCGTAAAAATACCATCTGATCCAAAAGGAACTTCACGTAATAAATAGTATCTCAGAGCATCTAAACCATATCGTTCGATTAATACTACTGGATCTACAACATTTCCTTTTGATTTACTCATCTTGCCGTCTTTCATTAATAACCATCCGTGAGCAAAGACCTTTTTAGGTAATGGTAAGTCTAATGCCATTAACATAATCGGCCAATAAATCGTGTGGAAACGTACAATTTCTTTACCAACTAAATGAACATTCGCTGGCCAATATTTTTTATAGTTTTCTTCATTATCTGAACCATAACCTAAAGCCGTAATATAGTTAGATAAAGCGTCAATCCAAACATAAATTACATGTTTAGCATTGCCAGGTACCTTTACACCCCAGTCGAATGAAGTACGTGAGACAGCTAGATCCTCTAAGCCTGGTTTAATGAAATTGTTAATCATTTCATTTTTTCTTGATTCAGGTTGAATAAATTCTGGGTTTTCTTCATAATACTTCAGTAATCGGTCAGCATATTTACTCATTTTAAAGAAATATGACTCTTCTTTAACTAGCTCTACTGGATGGCCGCTGTCAGGACTTTTTCCACCAATAATTTTTCCTTCTTCATTATATAGAGGATCAACAATTTGTGTTTCAGTATAATATGTTTCATCCGGTACTGAATACCAACCCTCATACTCGTCCAAATAAATATCACCTTGATCAAGTAATTGCTTGAAAATCTTTTCAACAATTTCTTTATGTCTATTTTCTGTTGTACGGATAAAGTCATCATATGAAATATCTAATTTTGTCCATAATTCCTTAATTCCTACAACAATATCATCTAAGTATTTTTGAGGCGAGACATTTAATTCCTCAGCTTTACGTTGAATTTTTTGACCATGTTCATCTGTACCCGTTAAATAAAAAACATCAAAACCTTGAAGTCTTTTATATCTAGCCATTGCATCCCCAGCAACAGTCGTATAAGCATGACCTATATGTAATTTTCCGCTCGGATAATATATTGGGGTTGTAATATAAAAAGTTTTATTACTCATTGACCAAAAATCCTCCTTCAAAAATTCTAAATATTGACACTAAATTATTCGCATGATTTTGCATTTCATTATAAAATGAAAAATGAGTTATCTGCATATCCCCATCTACTATTACAACTTCATACTTATTTTATAAGTTAAATTTTACACAATAGTAACATCTATTTCTATTATTTCTCGTAAATATACATACATTTTCTCTTTAATTAACCCATATTGGCATAGTAACACTATGTATCTCTGTTTTTTGGACTACATAGCACATTTATTTTCATAAAAACTTTATACTAGGAGGATTAATTATGAAATCTACAGGAATTGTCCGTAAGGTAGACGAGCTTGGCCGTGTAGTCATTCCAATTGAACTTAGAAGAACACTAAATATCACTGAAAGAGACACACTTGAAATATTTGTTCAGGATGATCGAATTATCCTAAAAAAGTATGAACCAAATATGACTTGTATGATGACGGGAGAAATTTCTCAAAATAATCTTGAGGTTGCTGATGGCAAAATTGTTTTAAGTAAAAAAGGCGCAGAGCTTCTAAAATTCGAGATTGAACAATTTATAGCTGATAATAATTAAATTGAAGAGGCTGCCTATTTTAATTGCATTCTCTAAATAAAAGCAAGTAAAAAATGAATAGAGAATAACAAATAAAAAGACAGCCTAACTTCATTTTTAATCCTTATTAAATTTCGTGATATTCCGCATAGACGTCCCTTTTATTTAATGAACGATCCTTCGCAACAAGTTTTATTGCATCTTTACTTTTTTCATTTTTTTCATTTATGTACCAATCGACATGTTGGTTAATTGATAGTTCCTGCCACCAACACTCCTCATTGTTTTTCACATCTTCTTCAGATGCCCCTTCTAAAACAACTACAAACTCTCCACGTACTTCTTCATTCGTTGCCCAGTCTATTGCATCACTAACTGTCCCACGTAAAAACTCTTCGAACTTCTTTGTTAATTCTCTACAAAGTACAATTTGTCTGTCACCTAATACTTCAAGAATAACGTGTAACGTTTCTTTTAAACGGTGTGGAGACTCATATAAAATGACTGTACTACGTTGTCCCTTTAACGGTTCTAATTGCTTCTTCTTATCTTTCTTTTGACGTGACAAGAATCCTATGTATAAAAACGAATCAGTAGGCAGTCCAGATGATATTAAAGATGTTAAGGCAGCATTTGCACCTGGCAAAGGAACGACAGAAATACCTTCTTCTAAACAAAGTTTTACAAGCTCATAACCTGGGTCATTTATACATGGCATTCCTGCATCACTTACTAATCCAACTTTTAATCCTCGTTTCAAGTCTTCTACAAGCTTTAATCCTGCTTTTTCTTTATTATGCTCATGATAACTCACTAATGGCGTTTGTATTTCGAAGTGATTACACAGCTTTTTCGTGTTACGAGTATCCTCCGCCGCAATATAATCTACTTCTTTTAGTATTCGTACCGCTCTAAACGTCATATCTTCTAAGTTACCAATAGGGGTTGGTATTAAATAAAGACAGCCTAATTCCTCATTTAAGAAGCTCTTTTGACTTTTAATCATTACCAGTTCCTCCTCTCATATATCGTTCTTTGTTTTCTCTTGATAATTGCTTAAAAGCGTATTCCGCTTGCATCGCTTCTCTTTTGGTTGGGTACTCCTCAAAAAATATACAATTTACAGGTGTCCTACCCCTTGTATATTTTGCACCCTTTCCATCGTTGTGTTGTTTTACTCTACGTTCAATATTTGTTGTATATCCTGCATAGAAAGTTGTATCTGAACATTCTAGCACGTATAAATAGTGTTTATGATCTTCCATATAGAATTTCCTTTAACTCAGCCGTATACTCGTTATTTTCCTCATATACGTAGATAGGAGGCAAAATTTTAAGGTCAGCCTTCCCACCTTTAATACCTTCAATTAGAAGTGTATTTGCTTCCTTACCCATTTTTGGATAAACAAACTGAATTCTTTTCGGCTCAATACCATGTTTGCGCATTGTTGTAACAATATCCAACATACGCCCTGGACGATGAACCATCGCCAATTTTCCACCATGCTTTAAAAGTTGTTTACTTGCATTGATTACTTCTTCTAAATTCGTTTTAATCTCATGTCTCGCTATTGCATAATGCTCATTCATATTCTGTTCAGAAGTGGGAATATCTTGAAAGTATGGTGGATTACACGTAACAACATCTACAAATTCTCTACCTATTTTATCTGGTGCATTTTTTAAATCGTCATGAATCATTGATATTTTTTCATCTAACTTGTTGTATTCAACGCTTCTTTTAGCCATATCATACAGTCGCTCTTGTATTTCTACACCGAATATATTTGCTTTAGATCTTCGGTGAAGCATCAATGGAATAACTCCATTTCCAGAGCATAAATCAACAATTGTACCTTTTTGGATCGGGACATATGTAAAATTGGATAAAAGAACTGCATCTAATGAAAATGAAAAAACGGATGGACTTTGAATAATCCTCATATCATCGGTTAATAAGTAATCTAAGCGTTCGTCACCTTTAAGCATAATTAGTTCCTTTCAAATTCATACCAATATTATCTTTTAGCATTGCCTAATTGTATAACAATTAACTAGCAATGCATAAAAAGAAGCTATTCCATTTGGAACCTGCGCGCTTTACCTTTTTAAACAGCTTATTTAAAAGCTGTTTTCTAAAAAGGTAATCGCTCGCTTCTTCCGGAATAGCCTACCATTACTTTACTTTTTATCAAAGAAGGATAAACAAAACAGACAGTCCTCACCATGACGTACGCTTCCATAATGTAGATTACAAATATGGAAACCTTCTTGGTACAATCTTGCTAAATTATCATAGCCTTCCCCAAGATCCTTATCCTTTTGTACCTTTTTCTTCTTTGAGTCTTTTATTTGTTCTTTTTCTTCTATACGTTTATTTAGACCTAATCTTTCTCGTAAGTGATCATTCTCAATTTTCGTATAGTGATTTTCTTCTAGTAGCTCAGCGATATATTGTTTTAAATCACTAAGCTGTGTTGATAAATCTTGAATTTGTTCTTCCATATTGGAAAGAGATAAGAATATATTCTTCTTGTCCAATCTTACCACCTCTTAATCTGTGGTTTGTATTGACACGACTCCCTCGTGAATTAAATCATCTAGGGTATACTCCACAACGCGTTCTTTTTTGATCAATTCTACCTGAATAACTCGTTCTAAGATGTTCAATCCTATTACTCTTCCAGGACCTTCTGCTGTCTTGATGATATCCTCTAAGTCTGGAAGTTGTTCTTTTGCAGCCTCATACTCGTCATTTTCATATTTTAAGCAGCACATTAATCGGCCACAAAGTCCTGAAATTTTCGCCGGGTTAAGAGAAAGGTTTTGATCTTTAGCCATTTTAATGGATACTGGTTCAAAATCACCTAAGAACGTTGAACAACATAACATTCTACCGCAAGGCCCAATCCCACCGAGCATTTTAGCTTCATCACGTACTCCTATTTGTCTTAATTCTATTCGAGTACGGAATACTGCAGCTAAATCCTTTACTAATTCCCTAAAGTCTATTCTACCATCTGCTGTAAAATAAAAGATGACTTTATTTCGGTCAAATGTATATTCGACATCAACTAATTTCATATCTAGTTCATGTTGCATAACTTTACTAGAACAAACTTCATAAGCTTCTTTAGCTGATTGTTTATTCTCTTCAACAATCATACGATCATGCTCATCAGCTAATCGCATGACTTTTTTTAACGGAAGGACTACGTCATTTTCTCCGACCTTTTTATTCGGTACAACTACTTTTCCAAATTCAATCCCTCTCACCGTCTCAACGATGACAAAAGTATCTTTAGGGATTGCTAATCCATTTGGGTCGAAATAATAGATTTTACCAGCTTTTTTAAAACGTACTCCGACTACTTCGTACACAATCTACAATCCCTCCTGTAGCTCTATTATCATTTGCTCTAAAACCATTAACATATTTGCGTTTGATGTTAATCGCTTTTTAGCAAAAAGGATGATTTCTAAACAAGTGGTTACTTTCTCTAATGAAATACGATTTAATGCTTGTCTCATTAATGGTTCTTCATTTTTAAAAACAACATTTTGATCTTGCTCAGCATATATATATAGCATATCTTTAAAGGCTAATACAAGCATATCAAGCATCATTTGTAACTGTTCCTTCGTATCAAAATGACGAGAAACATTTTGTTGTATGACTAGAAGACTATCTTTTTTTGTTGTTAATAATGCTTCATATAATTCTATCACTAAATCTCTAGCTTGTGCAAACCATTCTTCTTCAGCAATTTGAAGTGCAACTGCCTCACTATTTGTTAATCTTGCTAATAATGGTACTAAGTTTGATTGGAGCTCTATATTAACTAGATGTTCTTCAAAGTATTTTGTTGGTAATGGATTAAAATGGATTGATTGACAGCGAGATTGTATCGTTGGCAAAATTTGTTGTACTTGTTCAGTTAATAAAAATGCAGTTGTAATCGAGACCGGTTCTTCCAAAAATTTCAATAAAGAATTAGCTGCATTTGTCGTCATTCGATCAGCATGGTCTATTATATAAATTTTTCGATTCGATTCAACAGCTGTTTTAGAGAATTCTTCTTGTAATTGTTGAATTTGATGTTTCTTTATTGAGGCTTCTTCCGGCTCAATTACATAAACATTTGGGTGATTACCCGAATCGACACGCTTACAATTACGACAAGTTCCACAAGGTGTAGCGCCACTTACATTCTCACATAGTAATACTTTTGTGTAGTATAATGCAAGTTCGCGTTTACCAGTTCCTCTTGGGCCTTCAAATAAGTAAGCATGAGCTACCCTGTTCTTAATTACTGCATTTTTTAACATTTTTGTGGCAACTGGTTGACGCTCGCTTAGTTTCTCCCAAGATGTTTTCATGTTTACACCTACTCATATCTATAAATTAATCAATGATATTTTTAAATTGGATCGTTTTTTTTTAATCGTTTTACCAATTACTTCAGGCTAACTTTTAGCCTACAATTTTCTATTGATGCAAGTAATTTTTAGTTAAGTTCCGAATAGATTCCTACTTCTATTATACCAGTTCCGTCATGTTATTGTTCATGTAATCAAGTTTTGTATATAATTAAATTTCTTCTATTTTTTCTAAAATCACTTTCAATGTATCATTAAATACTTGAGCGACCTCGTTTGATGCATCAATTCGTTTAAAGCGCCATGGCTCTCTCTTCATAATTTCGGCATATCCACTTTGAACTTTTAAATGAAAATCTAGTTCTTCTAAATCAAGTCGATTGATTTCTCTCTCATCTGCTTGGTGAACTCTATTTAACCCAACTTTAGGGTCTAACTCAAAGTAAATTGTTAAATCGGGCATTAATCCATCGATTGCAAATTGATTGATATTATAAATTTCATCTATTCCAATCCCTCTACCGACACCTTGATATGCAAGCGAGCTATCTACAAATCGATCACACAACACAATTTTTCCTTCTGCCAATGCAGGGATTACTTTCTCTGCTAAATGCTGTCTCCTTGCTGCAGCATAAAGTAGCGCCTCCGTACGCTTGTCCATTTCAATATTCTCTGTGTCTAATATAATATTTCTTATACTTTCAGCGATCCGTATCCCACCTGGTTCTCGAGTGGATATAAAATTTACACTTCTTTTACGAAGTTCTTCTGATATCATATTTATAATTGTTGTTTTCCCTGCACCCTCTGGTCCTTCGAATGTTATGAATAAAGATTTCAAGTGTGTTTCCTCCTAAATCAATACTTCAATTTGTAAATTTTTATCTTCAATCAAATTTTGAATCGTCATTCCATATTGATATACATCATGAATATAATCAACATGCTTAGTAGTAACTAGTTCACCCTTTAGTAAAATAGGAATTCCTGGTGGATAAGGCACTATATTTTCTGCAGAGATTTCTCCTACCGAATCTGCCAAATCTTTTACCAACTTCCTCTTTTTCTTTAAGTCAGCGTAACTATGTAAAACTGTACTCGTGAAGTTAGGTATATTAAGCTTAGGTTGTTTATTTTCAATATAAGTCATAGATTCAGTTGCTTTTTTTATACGATTAACAAGGTCATTAAAATCCATTCTTTCATCTAGCGGAAGGATGAACAGCACATGTCCCCAATCTGATAGTTCAGAATAGACTCCCTCATTTTCAAATATTTCCTGTAATTGCTTACCGGTATGACCTTTTTTACTTTTTACGATTACTTTTAGTAAATCTTGTGTATAGTTTATTCGACTTGATGTAACAGTTTGTATACTAGATAAATCATTAACTTCTTTAATAAATTCGGCAATTTTCTTTTGAAGTATTTTCACCTTATCGTGAGAAAATGTTTCGACAAAACTCCTTGCGTAATCTAAGGAAGCCATAATTGGATAAGAGGGACTGCTGCTTTGTAGCATTCTCAGCATTTCTCTTACTTTATCTTTGCAAACAAATTTTGATTTTATATGTAAATAAGAACCCATTGTCATTGCAGGCAAAGTTTTATGCGCTGATTGTATGACAATATCGGCACCCATAGAGAGTGCATCATTTGGAAAGGGATCCCCGATTATAAAATGTGTTCCATGAGCCTCATCCACGATTGTTGGGATCTCCATACTATGAGCGAACTCAATTATATTTTTTAAATTCTGAGACATTCCATAGTAATTAGGATTGGTTAAAATGATTGCTTTTGCTTTCGGATAATTTTTTATTACATTTATAGATTCCTCACTGTTTACCCCAAGTGGCTGTCCTAACTCTTCATCAATATCTAATGGTAAGAATATAGGTCTTGCTCCAGCAAGTAAAAGACCATGAAAAATTGACTTATGACAATTGAGTTGTACTAATACTTCGTCATTTTCACCACATAACGCTAAAATTGCAGCTAGGTTACCCACAGTTGAGCCATTTACTAAAAAGAAACTTTCTTCTGCTTTGTATACGTTCGCTAACAATTTTTGAGCCTCACTAATCACCTCTGAAGGGTAATGTAAGTCATCTAAGCCATTTAATTCTGTCACATCATAATTTAATATATTTGGTAATCCTAATTCATTTATAAAATTGTGCTTTCCATTTTTATGACCTGGAACATGTAGAGATATTGTTTCTTGATTTACAAACTGTTTCAGTGCATTTAGTAATGGCATTTTATTCATCAATAACTCTTCCTTTAATTTACGCAATTTATTTGTATGTATCGTTATACTAGTATATTTTTTAGTTAGGTTTTAATTTAACCATTCCAAACATACTTTTCAACATTTTAATACAACTACCTAATTCAAAATCCAATATTTTATAGACAATATAAAAACCGATTATATTTACAAGTTCTCTCCATTACTTAAAGGTCCAGTCACATTAAGGAGTGACAAAACAGTAATAAATTATGGCAGAGGTACCTGTATATAAAATCGGTCCTTCACTTTATATCTTATTTTAACTTACAAAAACTTATTAGACTACTACTATTAGTCTATTACGCTTATGCTAATCTCTAATTCGCAATTTCTTCTTTCACCGTACTAATACATCTTAACTTCTCTACAAAGGAATTGTATATAGGTGCGTCTGTTTCAGTTTTTACGATTTTCTTTTCACACTCTTCACATACAAATGCTTCTATAATATGAATGCCATGTTCCTTTTTCTCTTCACAAACTATACATTTTGATAAACCATTCACCTTTATTCCTCCTCTAAGTGTTTTTCCAGTGTAATTTACGATTGATTAAACAATTTCGTTTATTATTTAGTTTTGCAAATTAAAAACTTTTTATACAATTTAAGGCCTATTTTTTTGTAATATATGAAAATAGTTCTAATTTTGTGCTCTCTATTTTAAATATTTTTTTCTAACATGATACTACTTTCCTGCTTTGATCTTATTTTTGTTCCTTCTAACTACTAAAAAAGGACTACAAAAATTTGTAGTCTCTGACTCTAATTACTCGCCAAACGCTTGTTTTCTTGATTACTTCGCCTGCCTGTGCTGTGCTCTATATATAAGTAAACCCAGTACCTCAAAAGAACTGCTACTTAAAGCAAATGCCTTTAAGTGAAGTACTAGTGAAATTAGCTTTGATTAAATACATTGGTCAAGTTTTAAATTATTTAACTTTGGTTCTTTAATTTTTTTATTTACATACACAAAAAAACATCAGCCTAATAGCTGATGTTTTTCTTTACCAGGCGACGTTCTACT
>NZ_NUQC01000019.1:0-41253 GCF_002585125.1 Bacillus sp. AFS029533
GATGTAAGTAGTAGCACTGGGAAATGTGCGGCTACAAGCTGTTTTGCTAATACAAAAGAAGCCAAATGGCTTGATAAAAATAGCTCTAACTATGGTTTTATTATTCGATATCCAAAAGGTAAAGAGCAGATCACAGGTTACAAATACGAACCTTGGCATATTCGGTATGTTGGCGTAACAACAGCAAAACAAATAAAAAAAAAAAGAAACTTAACCTTAGAAGAATATTTAAACGTCTATCCAGTTTCAAAATAAAAAAATCTAAGAACATAATATCTATACTTGATAAAAGGCTATGATTAAAATACATAGCCTCTTAATGTATTCATTTTTATAAATCCTTTCGTTAATTAGTTTAGATTTATATCTTGCCTGAATTAATCTCCATTAATAACTTCCGTTCATTTAAACTTCTACTGCGAGTTAGCAGTCCTTAATGTCTTTTAAAATAAATCAGGTTTACCTACATTATTTTCATTTATTATCGATGTTACAATGTGTAGTGAATCCCATTCTCCACCTGAAAATTTTATTATTGGGTAATTTTTTGGAAATAGCTTATTTCGGATATCTTCAGCTGAATTCCCTTCTTTGTATAAAGTTAATACATTATGTTTAATAGTTAATAAATTGTCTTGTTTTCGTTCAAGCGCTGTACGACCATCTTCTATAAACCCTGCGTGGCTGCAAAATACATCTTGAAAATCATAAGTTAATACTCGCTCTAATGAGTTAATAATTGTAGGGATACATTCTTCTGCTAATACGACTTTTGTCCGCTCACTTACAAATAAATCTCCCGTAAATAATTGACCAGTCTCCTGATTTAAAAATGCTTTATGATCAAAAGCATGACCAGGTGTATCGATTACTTTCCATGTCGCATTTCTGGATGTAAACGTATCAGGTATAGACTTAGCGTGAAACGGCTTTCTCTTTCCCCAAAAGAGTTGCCTATATAAAGGATAATCTGCATGTCTTGCGCAATAATCAATTGTTTTTTCACTTAAATAAATTGGTAGTTTCTTAGTTTTTTCAATATAAGCAGCACAACCTGAATGATCTTCATGAGAATGAGTTATCATTACTTGATCAAAATCTGCTTGGTCAATAAAAGATTCGAAATATCTATGTAAAGACTGCGATCCTGTATCAATTAAAACTCCATCCACTAAATAACTGTAAACATTTAATGAAACACTTAAATATTTAACTTCTCCATTCAAGTAGGAGACCCCATTTTTCTCTCCTAGATTTGATTTTTTCTTTAAAAACATCACCTTTCATCTCCTTAGTATTAAATAGTAAAGATAAGATATAATACGTAAAAAATTTTTATACTTTAAATATTCTGATTTTAAATTTATCATTTAAATGAATGAATAACCACTCATTTTTTAAATTTGAAATGAAATGTCATTTAGTGCATTAAAAAAGGACTTGCTCACATGACATCAATAAAATAATTAATAACATTCTTTTCATGTTTACAATCCTTTCTAATTTTTTACTGTTTGTTCTCCAAAAATCATAAAAATAATTGTGCTAAATGTCTTAAGTTCAAAGATTTGTATGTGCACAAACATTTTATTAGTCATTCTTTTGCTCTTTTAAGAATGTTTGTTCTAGAATTAGCACCCCTCCTCCTATAATAATAAAAAGGTGATCTCCAGTAATTTTTATAGTTACAAATAAAAGCAATCATATATTCCTCACGAATATATTTATAACACATTGAGAACGAACGGTAAATAATTTTTTTTTATCATTCGTTCTCGAATGTTCATTGAAAATTAACAACATAAAAGAATTAATTCGTACATCTGAGCTTACGTTAGGAAAGAAAGTTAACCATGAATTTTGAGAAGAGCTTACTAATGGATGAGAAAGAAATCAAAAAAATTGAGAAGCTAAATAAAAAATCCTGAAATAATTGTAAAGAGCTAATCGAATACTTACCGATTAGCTCTTTACAATTTACATTTTATTATTTTATTATTTGGAGTTCCAATTAGTTTTGAGAATTTTCAGGATTATAAATTGAATAAATGTTTCATTTTTCTATTTCTATTGTTTCTCTTCGTAATTTTGCTTAACTCTTTCAAGTAAATCATCTAAAGGTACATTTATAATCTTAATGGAATCCATTAATTCGTTTACTAATTCCATAATTAATTCACATCTAATACCATTTATAAAATTTATATCCGTAGTAATTTTACTAGGGAAATTCTTTTCCGTTGTGATCAATCCCTGCTGCTCCAATTCCTTATACGCTTTCTGTACCGTATTAGGATTTATATTAAATTGCGCAGCTAGTAATCGCCTAGATGGTATTTCTTGTCCGGCTTCTAATAGACTATTCGCAATTTGTTGCTTAAAATACCTTACAACCTGCAAATAAACAGATTCTCGATTATTAAAAAGATACTCCATATATAATGCTATACACTTTCCTGCTTTAAAGCATCAATAATTTTTTCTTTCTTTATCTTTGTAATAGAGAATAGCATTGTAGAACTTACAATGATAAACACAGTTGCAAAACAATAGAAGATATTCAACCATCGGAGTGAAAAGTCATAACTAAAGGTATTCATCATAGCAAGATGAATTTATAAAAAGCCCGGTCAAAGTTTAGATCTAGTTTATACAGATTCTGATTCAGGCAAAGAAAGTGCATTAACTAATGTGACCAGTATTATCATTGACAAAGTCCCCAGTTACATCCCACATCTGCTCTAAAAGCTGATTTCTAGATAGAACCTGTCCAATATGATTGGCAAAAATGAGGAATAAACGGTATTCCATGGCTGTCAATAGAATTTCTTCTCCGTTTTTATACACTTTTCCCTCAAGGGTATTGATTAAAATGTTTTTGATTTCTATATTAACTTTTACTGCGTGCTTTTGATAGCGTCTTAGAATGGTGTTAATCCTGGAAATGAGTTCCCGAATGCGAAAGGGCTTTGTAATATAATCATCTGCCCCCATATCAAGTCCCATCACCACATTCACCTCATCATCAATCGCTGTTAAAAAAATGACAGGAATATCTTTATGAGCTTTAACTAGCCGGCACAGATCATAACCACTTCCATCAGGTAGTGATAAATCAAATAAACATAAATCAATTTGGGCCATTTGTTCTTGCAGAATCTTTTTTGCAGACGATGCATCACAGCAAAGAATGGTCGAAAATTGTTCGTTCTGAAGCGAGTACTCGAGTCCTGCGGCGATTGTTTTATCATCTTCTACTATCAAAATTTCCATCTATGGATCTCACCAACCTTGAATTCTTTAAAACCAGTATTAATTACTCTTTTTGCTACATTGTTTTATAATGGGGTAACAATTCATTTTATATAAGGATTGATTTAACCAATCTATTTAAAAATCTTAGGATTCTGTGATTTCTCGAATAATTGAAAAGAGACTGTCAAATTGACAGTCCTTAAAAAATTTTTTAGAACTAATGAAGAGCATGGAAAAAATTCACCATTCTCTTGCAATTAACCTACAATTATAATATATGAATTTAAAAACAAAAATTTTGTTGACTCTTTTCATTTATGCCTAAACACTATTTAATCTAAAAAAGATAATGTCATAACAAGAATGTTTTTAAGCTTATTTTTATCATTAGTTGTTTTTGTTAATACTCGTAAACCTACAAAAGAGTTAAGAATAAACTGGGATAATTTTTCTATATCAAGGTGTTTAGGAATTTCACCTAAAATTTGTCCGAATTCTAATAATTCGAATATAATTTTTTCAGTTTTAGAAAAGTTTTGTTTGATTTTTTCTGCTACATCTTGATTCTCTAAAAACAACTCAATTGCACTATTCACAGATAAACAATCACCTGATTTTTTATTATCTTCTGAAATAGCCATTTTTAATATATTTCTTATAGTATCCTTCACAAATTCATTTTTTCTCATAATTATAGTTACTCACTTCTGATAAAATACTTTATTAGATGATTCCTCGGGAATTTTTTAATACTCCTGTTTCTGTTTCTTCCTGTTATTCTAAAAGACCAATATTATTATTCATCACCTAAATAACATATACAATTTATATTCGGCCATGGATAAATGGTTAGTTACATTAAATATTTTATAAAAGTATACTTTAATATTTAATAGAATTATAGTTTGGATTTTCAGAAAAAATTTGAACAGCTGAGCTAGTACCAATTCTTGTTGCCCCTGCTTCAACCATAGCTTTTATATCATCAATGCTGCGAACACCACCCGACGCTTTTACTCCAACAGATTCTCCAACCGTTTCTCTCATTAGGGCAACATCTTTAAGTGTTGCTCCATGTAAAGAAAAGCCAGTTGATGTTTTTACATAGTCAGCCCCTGATTTTACAGATAATTCACATGCTAATTGTATTTCTTGATCTGATAAAAGACACGCCTCTATAATAACTTTAACTAATGCTTTTCCACTTGCGGCTTCTACTACAGCGTTAATATCTTTTTCAACTAGATCAAAATTTTCACTTTTTAAAGCACCAATATTTATGACCATATCTACTTCTGTAGCTCCATTTTCAATCGCATTTTTCGTTTCAAATACTTTGGTTTCGATTGTATTAGCACCTAATGGAAATCCGATAACAGTACATACGTTAACATCAGATTGTCTTACAAGTTTTGAGGCTAATTTTACCCAAGTAGGATTTACTACTACTGAAGCAAATCCGTATTCCATCGCTTCATTACATAACTTAATAATGGCTACATCATCAGTCTCTGGCGATAATAATGTGTGATCAATAATATTTGTATATTCCATGTTTTACTCCACCTTATCAATTATTTTGTGTTTAACTCTGTGCTAATTCGATTGAATCTGCCAAATTTTATATCGACTTCATTTTTTTAGTATGTTAGAAAGTGAAAGATAATTGTGAATCAATTCACTCGATAATAGATCTTATACCGTTATGAATTCGTGGATTGTTTTCCACCTATTCATTATAAAAAATCTGTAAAAATTTAAACCATCCATTGTAGTACTTTTTACCCCATCCACTTAAAAAATGAATTAAAAAGGAATCATAATTAGTACATGATTCCTAGTTCATATAGATTTAAGTGCTTTAGAAAATCTTTTTATCCCTTCATCTATTGACTCTTCGTCTTCTCTTGCAAAGGTAAAACGAACAAACCCTTTTTTAGACCCCATTGTTAAACCCGGTGCAAAGATTACCCCTCTTTTAATTGATTCTTCTAGTAATTGTACTTCGTTAACTTCTTTTTTTAATTTGCACCAGATATGGATACCTCCTTGTGGCTGAGTAAATTCTACCTGATCCATTAAATAAAATTGAAGACTTTTGACAATTTGATTTCTTCTTTTTTCTAGTTGCTTCACTAAATTTTTAATATGCAAATGAAAATCTTTAGCTTCTAAAAAGTCATTTGCAATCCACTGTGTAAATCCAGAGTGACCAAAATCTATTTGTTGTTTAGCGTCAGATAATCTCTCAATTACAGGCTTTGGACCAATAATCCAACCAATTCTTAATCCAGAAGCTACAATCTTTGACAATGAACTTATATATAATACATTTCCATTTTCATCTAGTGATTTTAATGTAGAGATCGTTTCTCCATTAAAAGAAGTTAAACTATACGGGTCATCTTCAATGACAGGAATTCCAAGTTCTGAAGATATATCTAATATGGTTTTACGACGTTCAAGACTAAGATTGGTACCTGTTGGATTTTGATAGGTTGGATTTAAGAATATCATTCTGATTCGATGTTTTTTATGTAATTCGATTATGTCGGCTGGGTTAACTCCATTATCATCTACCGGTAATAAATAAGTCTTAACCCCCGCTGATTTAAAAATAGGTAGATTGTATGCATATGAAGGGTCTTCAATAGCTACTGAATCTCCAGGGTTTAGCAAACATTGAACAACTAAATATAAAGCTTGTTGAGCACCTGATGTGATTAAAATTGAAGAAGAATCCGTTTCAATTTTCCGATATTGTTTAACATGCTTTGCGATCGTTTCTCTTAATATTTTGTACCCTTGTGGATGATCATATCCAAGACTTCCAATAAATGATCTAGTTGAAGTAATTTCTCTTAATGATTTAATTGGAAAAAGATCTTCTGACAACTCTCCACTTGCTAAATTAATTAGCTTATCTTCAGATATCTTTTGACGAATTCTTTGAGTTACAGGCAAGTTTGGTAGAAAAGAACCAGCTTCAACATATCTGTTCCAACTTGGTATTCGCTTCTTAGTAATCCCCCAAATATCTTTACTGATTGTTGTTCCGCTTCCTCTATTTCTTTCAATAAGTCCATTTGATTCCAATTCATCATAAGCAGCAACTACTGTGCTTCGATTAATGTTAAATTCTTTTGCTAAATGCCTTTCGGAAGGAAGGGGTTTATCAAGTGGAAAAGTACCGTTAACGATTCCTTCTTCGATGTATTCGGCAAGTTGTTTATAGATAGCTTTCTTCGCTTCACGATCAGGTTTCCATTCCATTGACAATATTCCTCGCAATTTACAAAAATTTTTCTTTAATTCTGATTTTTAAACTCCTATGTTATCTATTTTAACGAATTTATAATAATAAAATAATTCATCTATTATAGATTAATTCTCTTCTTTCCTACTCATCCAATTATCCTATAGTTTTCCCATCCACTTCAGAAAAAAACAAAATTTCTATCAAATATAGTTAATTAGACGTTCTGCAAAAAACCAGAATTATCAACTGATGATACGTTATTTTGAAATCAAAAATCACTTCAAATACTATTAAATTCACTTTTTTTTTATTGTGAACATTTTTTGACAGAAATTGTAATTTCGTTGACTTTAAATATTTATGGCTCTATATTTTAACCAATTGTGAATCAAATTAACTCGATAATGACGTTATGAAAATAAAAATTGAAAAGGATTTTGTGCATGAAGAATAAATGGACCTTACAAACTTTTTTTATTTCTATTCTCATTTTGTTATCTGGTTGCGAGCCAGTAAAAGTGTTAGATCCTAAAGGACCGCAAGCTCAAACTCAAGCTAAAGATATTATGTTATCCATTTGGATTATGTCATTTATTGTCTTGGTCGTTTTCCTTATTTTAGGTTATATGCTTTTTAAATATCGTTCATCTAAACAAAGTAGTGATTATGAACCTCCTAAAATTAAAGGTAGTGTATTGGTTGAAATGATTTGTGTCGGGATTCCAGTATTGATCATTATTTTTCTTTCAATCGTTTCGGTACAAAGCAACAATAAGGTCGAATCTGCCCCAACTGGATATGCAAATAAAAAACCTTTAATAATTTACGCTACATCATCTGATTGGAAATGGCATTTCAGCTACCCTGAAGAAAATATTGAGACCGTAAACTATTTATATATTCCTACAAATAGACCACTAGAATTTAAATTATATTCAGATGGACCAATAACAAGTTTTTGGATTCCACAATTGGGGGGACAAAAATACGCTATGTCAGACATGGTCAATACTTTATACTTAGCTGCTGATGATCCAGGTGAATATATGGGACGTAATGCAAACTTCAGTGGTAAAGGATTTGCAGAAAATACGTTTAATGTTGAAGCGGTGCCTGAAAACAAATTTAATGAATGGGTCAAAGATGTTAAGAAAACCGCTTCACCTCTAACGAAAGAAAAGTTCACACAGTTGTTAAAACCAGGTCACCTTGGAGAATTAACGTTTACTGGAACTCATTTGGAGTTCTTACCTCCAAATGAAGGAGGTCATAAACATCACTCTAGTGAAAATGAAATGGACTCTGAAATGGATATGCTTAAACACTCTAGTCATTAATCTTACGGTCATTTTCAAATTTAAATGTAGTTAAAGGAGTTCATATATTATGGAATTTTTCGATCGATTTGCGATTCCACATCCAAACCCTGCTATTTATGCATCGATGATCGCTATTGGGGTAACTGTAATTGCTATTGTAGCTGGTTTAACCTATTTCAAAAAATGGGGTTATTTATGGAGAGAATGGTTAACAACTGTTGATCATAAACGAATTGGGATTATGTACCTACTTTCTGCCCTGCTAATGCTTTTCCGTGGTGGTGTCGATGCCATTTTGATGCGGGCTCAGACGGCCATTCCCGAAAATACGCTTTTAGATGCACAGCATTATAACGAAATATTTACGACTCATGGACTTGTCATGATTATTTTTATGGCTATGCCATTTATCTATGCTCTTATGAACTTTGTTGTACCCCTTCAAATTGGTGCACGTGATGTAGCATTCCCACGTTTAAACGCACTAAGCTTTTGGTTGTTTTTTATGGGGGCGATGTTATTAAATATCTCATTTGTAATTGGTGGCTCTCCGGATGCAGGATGGACATCATATTTCCCACTAGCTGGAAATGAACTAAGTAAATCCGTTGGTACAAACTATTATATGATTGCACTGCAAATTGCTGGACTTGGTACTTTACTTTCTGGAATTAATTTCGTCACAACGATTTTAAAAATGAGAGCACCGGGTATTACACTCTTTAAAATGCCGATTTTTACTTGGTCTGCTCTAACGACAAATGTGATTGTAATATTTGCATTTCCTGTTTTAACAGTGGCTCTTTTGATGGGTACGATGGACAGACTATTCGGTACAAATTTCTTTACAACGACAAATGGTGGCATGGACATGCTTTGGGCAAATCTTTTTTGGATATGGGGACACCCAGAAGTATACATCCTAGTTTTACCTGCTTTTGGTGTCTATAGTGAGATTATCTCTACATTTGCACGTCGAAACTTATACGGATATAAATCAATGGTCTATTCCATGTTAATTATCTCGTTTCTATCATTCTTAGTTTGGACTCATCATTTCTTTACAATGGGTCAAGGTGCATTAACGAATAGTATATTCTCAATTACAACAATGGCAATTGCCATTCCAACAGGAATAAAAATCTTTAATTGGCTGTTTACACTTTGGAGAGGAAAAATCGTTTTTACTGTTCCTATGTTATATTCTGTAGGCTTCATTCCGATCTTTACGATTGGTGGGGTTACTGGTGTGATGCTAGGAATGTCTGCAGCAGATTACCAATACCATAATACGATGTTTTTAGTAGCCCACTTCCATTACACGATCATTCCTGGTGTCGTTTTTGCTATGATTGCTGGACTTACCTACTGGTGGCCTAAAATGTTTGGTTTTATGTTAAATGAACGAATTGGAAAATGGGCATTCTGGTTTATCGCAATTAGCTTTAACGTAACATTTTTCCCAATGTTCTTTACAGGATTAAACGGACAAGCTCGTCGTATGTATACTTATTCAGAGTCTACAGGATTTGGTCCATTGAATTTATTATCTTTTATCGGAGCAATCGGATTGGCGATCGGTTTTATTTTATTAGTGTTTAACATTTATTATAGTATTCGTTATGCATCTAGAAATATTAACTCAGACCCATGGGATGCTCGTACTTTAGAATGGGCTACTCATAGTCCTGTTCCTTCTTATAATTTCGCCATTACCCCTAAAGTAAATTCAATTGAAGCATTTTGGGATGCGAAGAAATTAGGAATACCGATCTTTAAAGGGCATTATGACAAAATTCATATGCCAAATAATAGTGGCGCACCTTTTATCATGGGATGCATTATATTTGTTTTTGGGTTCTCATTTGTCTTTTCAATGTGGATTCCTGTAATTGTCTCTGCAATAGGAATATTTGTTTGTATGGGTCTTCGTTCCTTTGAAATTGATAAGGGCCACTATATTCCAGTAGAAACAATTAAAGAAAACGAAAATGAATATAGAGGTGCCTAAACGATGAAATTAATAAAATCACTCCCTTTAGAATATAGTACAGAGCAAAATCAAATAAATATATTAGGTTTTTGGATCTTTTTAGGTGCAGAAATCATGCTTTTCGGAACTCTTTTTGCCTCTTATTTTACATTAGTCAATCGAACTGGACATGGTCCTACTGGGGCAGAAATTTTTGAAATTACACCTGTATTAATTGAAACGTTTGTTTTATTAGCGAGTAGCTTTGTTATAGGATTAGCTATTCATGCTATGCGTATTGGTCGAAAAACAGCAGTAATCTCATTTCTTGCAATTACACTGATTCTTGGTTTAGTATTTGTAAGTTTTGAGATTTCAGAATTCGTACATTATATTCATATGGGTGCAGGATTACAAACAAGCGCATTTACTGCGATTCTATTAACAACTTTAGGTACACATGGAGCCCATGTAACACTTGGATTTTTTTGGGGATTATTTATCATGTTACAAATTCGAAAAAGAGGAATCACTCCAGAAATTGCTAATAAAACATTTATCTTTTCACTCTATTGGCATTTCTTAGACGTCGTATGGATCTTCATTTTTAGCTTTGTTTATCTGAAAGGATTGATGTAACATGAAAGAATTATTTCCACTTAAGCAAGTTAAAGGCTTTGCTTTTTCAATGATTCTAACTGGCATAGCACTCGTAGTTTACTTCTTTAACTTGTCATTTGCAGTTGGGATGACAATATTGCTTGTAACTGCATTTTTACAAGCGAGTCTTCAATTAGTAGTGTTTATGCATGCAGGTGAAACAAGAGAAAAAGGAGCTATTTATACAAATATCTTTTACGCATTATCAATCGCACTAGTTACCGTATTCGGTACATTACTCTGTATGGTTTGGGGATATGCCTAATACAATATAAATGATTAATGATCTGAAGCATTAAAATAAACTTGGAGGTAATTTTATGTCAATGACAGCTGTATATGTGATAGGTGGAATCATAATCTTTGTTGTTTTCGGTGCTTTTGTTTTAACAGTAAATAAAGGTTATGGGGTAAAACACAAAGTTGATAAAATTGATGATATAAATATTAATAACATTAATAAAGATAAAAATAATAAATAATTAAAACTAATAAAATGCCAGCTTTTGTTTAATGTTTTCTATTCAACAGTTTATTCATAACTAGAATATAATAAATGCTTTTAATAAAGGAAAAGGTTTGATCTAACTTAGATTATTTCAAACCTTTTTTATATATTTAATACGTAAGATTAGTCTTATTATCACTGGATTACTTGCTTCTTTTTGTTATAAATCCCCTCTAAATCTTTTTAAAAAATCCAATTTCCCCTCTTCTTCAGTTTAAGCTGCTTATATTAATTATTTCTTTTTAGACTAATTATGCTAATACCTATTTTTATAATTATAAAAACGTAAATTATCCATACTAACTTTAATAGAAACTTTTAGAGGTGTTTATTTTGATTCGATTAATATATCAAGTCATCTTAATCGGTTTATGCTCCATACTTTTTGGATTTGCCTATAACACTTTTCTTATCCCTCATAAATTGGCATCCGGTGGAGTTACCGGAATTGCATTTATGATTCATCATTTTTTACATGTAAATACGGGTTGGATTGTTTTCATTATTAATATCCCTTTATTCATATTGGGTATTAAAAATCTTGGAAAAAGATTTATCCTTTTTACGATCTATTCGGTTGCTGTTTTATCTTTTAGTTTAAAAATAATACCTATCCATGCAATAAGCAATGATATCTTACTTTCTTCTATTATAGGAGGCGCTCTTTATGGAATTTCTGTAGGACTGATTATCAAGCATGGTGGTTCAACAGGTGGGACAGATATAGTTAGCCTGATTCTTTCTCAAAAAAAGAATATGCAGGTAGGATTTTTGAGTGCATGTATGAATTTATTTGTAGTTTGTGCTTCTGGGTTTATATTTGGATGGAATATCACTTTATATACCATTATCACGATCTATGTAGCTGGTCGTGCAGTCGATTTGGTATATACAACCCAAAACAAATTAACCTTAAGAATTGTCACTGAGAAGGGAGACGAATTAATAGACGCCCTTATCCATTTACATCTAAGAGGGATTACAGTACATAATGCTGAAGGTGCCTACTCACATAAACCAAAAAAAGTCCTTACAACTGTCATTACAAGATTCGAATTGAATGAAACAAAACATGCTATCAGAATGATTGATCCGAATGCTTTTGTAAACATCTCACAAACCCTTGAAGTGCTAGGACGATTTAGGAAAACATAAGTGATTGTTTCTCCTAATTTAAATAAATTCGCAGAGTGCAATACAGCAATATAAAAAAACTTTTCAAAATGATAGTAATAAAAATAATAAAATCCATTTGCAAAAACGGGCAGAATACGAAAAAGGAACTGATTAATCATCAGCTCCTTTACTTTATTTGACTATACTAAAAAAACTATTAGACTACCATTTCTGTTTCAGCCTGGCCTGTTATTGAAGATTACCGAAAATTTTTAAGCTCCCTTTTCTACTGTAATATCTTGATTGACTACCTTTTTATTTAAAAAACGTGATAATGATAATCCATAAGTTGTGAAACCTGCAAGTACAACACTCAATGCACTAAGCCAAACAATTGAAGATAATGATATTTGCCCCACAATTACTCCACCTAAACCTGCACCAACGGCAAAACCTAATTGCATCATTGATTGATTAAGTCCTAACATCACATCTGATGATTCAGGTGAGATCGTTGCTAAATTATATTGCTGCGTTGCACCTAATGACCAGCCTGAGAATGACCATACTATCAATATTATAAATACTACAATAATTGAATGTGAAACGAATGAAAGAGCTATTAACGATGCTATGTTTACAAGTAACCCTCTTTTTAAGGTGAATATTACACCCCTTTTATCTGCACTTAAACCACCTATTTTTGAACCAAATAAGCTTGCAACTCCAAGAACCAGTAGAGTAATGCTTAAAAGATGATCACTCATTCCTACTGTTTTTACAAGGTATGGTGATAAATAAGTAAAAATAATCCCGTACCCTGTCATTATGAAAAAGGTGATTGATAATGCTAAAGCATTTTTGGTATTTTTGAACAATGCAATTTGCCTCGATAAAGGGATTGAAATACCTCCATTCATTTTTGGTATTGTATTTAGAACAATTAAAATAACAAGTAAAACTAATAGTGCGATACCGATAAATACAAATTTCCATCCATAAGTAGATGAAATAAAACGCCCGATAGGAACACCAATGATTAATGACACTGTAAATCCCATGACAACTGTTGCAATTGAACTTGCTTTCTTATTAGCCGGTGCAATCTTTGCTGCAATACTTAAAACTGTAACGACGGCTACACCATTACTTAATGCCATAATAATACGAGCAATCATAAATAACCAATACCCTGAAACAATGACTGAAAGTAAATTCCCTACGATAAAAACTAATAATGTATAAATCAGTAATTTACGTCTTTCCATTTTTGCTGTTAATACCATTAAGATCGGTGTACCGAGTGCATAAGCTAATGAAAAAACAGTTATTAATTGACCAGCTGCACCAATTGACACACCTAAAGCAACTGCCATTTATCCAAAATACCTGAAATAA
This sequence comes from Bacillus sp. AFS029533, assembly GCF_002585125.1. Lineage (NCBI taxonomy): Bacteria > Bacillati > Bacillota > Bacilli > Caryophanales > Bacillaceae > Bacillus > Bacillus sp. AFS029533. The sequence goes on from NZ_NUQC01000019.1 coordinate 13,488, forward strand.
TGTATTGAGAAGATCCAACTAAAAAACTGATCAATGCTAAAATATAAATCTTTGCAGTATTTGACATGCAATATTTCCTCCAAAAGATTATTAATTTGAATATTTCTATAAATACCGAAATAAGATTCAAAAAGAATGAAGCAATCTAAGCTCCCTTCTATATTATGTAACTTATTTAGTGTATTAAGATTCTTTTTAATTTCGTATTATTCTAATTCTTTATTCCCTTTTTAAATTTACTCTACTATACCCCTTAAAAATTCTGTATTTCTATAAATACTGAAATTATAATCATACAATTTTAATTTTAAAGTAAAGAGGGAGATATTTTTATTTTACCCTCGCTTTTTCCTTAATTATGCTTGGAACAGAGACATTAAACATTGTTGTGTTCATAACGACGATGTACAATCCAAACGCCTATAACGGCATTACGATTTTGTCTTTCATGGTGTTAACTCCTATCCAAGTCTAAACTCCAACCATTGTTAGGTTGGTGGTCTAAGTCATTAATTTTACAATACTAGTCTGATTTCACATTTTCTTCATTACAACCTACTACTAAAAGTCCCTTTGCAGCTCAAAATAAATTTGATTCAAACAATCCTTTACTTTTTATCCTGATATTCGAAGTCTTGCCAATGCAAATTTATTGTTTAAATAATTTTTGTAATCTCCTCATTTTGTATTTTAGTCTAGATAATTAGTTGTAAAATAATTTATTTTATCTATTCAAGAACAATCATTCTCAAACAAACAAAAAAATTAATAGTTTGTTGGATTCATGTGTATAAATATACCATATTGAGAACGAACGATAAATAATCATTTTTTACCATTCGTTCTAAAATTTTCATTACAAACTAAATTATGAAAAAGAATTAACTGGGATTGGTTAACTCTTTTTATATACTTATCAATTAGAGAATGAATTAATCTAAAATAGATAGTGTCATATCAATTATATTTTTCAATTTATTTTTATCGTTAGTTGTTTTTGTTAATACTCTTAATCCCACAAAAGAATTATGAATAAACTGAGATAATTTTTCTAAATCATGATGTTTAGCTATTTCACCTGAATTATGTCCAAGAACTAGTAAATCAAAAATAATTTCTTCAGTTTTAGAAAAATTTTGTTCAATCATTTCAGCTACAACTTGATCATGTAAACACAACTCAACTGCACTATTCACTGTTAAACAACCTACTGATTTTTTATCATCTTTAGTAATGACTATTTCTAATATACTTCTAATAGCTTCTTTCACAGTTAATGATTTCTTAGCCTGTAAATTCATATTTTTCATTGCATTATTATTATAAAGTTCTAATGCTTTGATAAACAATGTATGTTTATCACCAAATGTATCATATAAACTTCTTCTATGAATTCCCATATGAGTAACAAGATCTTGCAATGAGGTTTTTTCGTAACCTTGATGCCTAAATAGCTCCATTGCTTTTAGTAAAACTTCTTTTTCGTCATATTCTTTATGTCTGGCCACGTTCGTACCTCCTTTTGAAAGATTATAGCATATTTAAAAATAATCTTTGTATATTCAATAAAACTATATATAAATTTTATAACTAATTACTAATTGTTTTTTAGTAAAATGCTTTCTATTTTATCAAAATATAGCACCTTTATAGAGATTCATTACGATTCAATTTTGAGGTTAATAATAAGATTAATGGACAATTCCATTATTATTATAAAGTTGAGATTTTAATGGGTCAATTTGACGAACAAGTCGCACCGAATAATAAGTTGCCAATAAGTTCAATTACTTATTTAACTTTTTGAAAGCAAACCGGCTTAGTAATAGTTGATTTTTATTTTGTCCCAAACAAAAAATTAGACCACAAATTGTGGTCTTACATGTTTAAATAGTATTTAGTTTTCGTATCAAAATAATATTCTAATAATTAAAAACTTCACTTCATATATTTTAACGTGAATTAATGCTACAAAGAATTGATGTTAAGAAAGTTACTAACTAATACTGTTTATTCAAAGATACTATCATTGTTTTTTAATTTGATTTAGTGTTAGAACAAATGGTAAAAAGTAGTTATTTACCGTTCATTCTCAATATGTTATATAATATACATGAGGAGAAATTAAATTATACGTATAGAAAAATAGAGACAATCGCTAGCTTTTTTGTGAAGGAGTTAGGAAAGATCCCCTATTTTAGAACGAACATTCTCAAAAAACTATTAAAAAACTAACTTATATTAATTAGAAGGTCCTTTATTTGACGCTTAGGTAAAAAAATTGCTACAGAAGAGAGAAAATAAAAGGGGACATTGTTGAATTGCATTCCATTTGGCTTATGTCCTAATAAACACAATCACCTAAAATTAGTGGATGAGTTAAAAAGTTCTAAAATGGATGGTTTAAATTTTCACATTATTTTTATAATGAAAATGTGTAAACCCTCTACGAATTCATAGCGTTATATGATGGGTTATCAAGTGAGTAACTTGGTTTTATTGTCAAAAAGCTTTTTCATTTAATGTTTCTTTCAATTATTTTAAAAGCATTTATAAAACCTAATACATTCAAACACTAATGAGGAGTAAAGTTAATGGAATTAAGGGAAATAGAATACTTTTTGGCTATTTGTGATGAATTACATTTTACAAGAGCAGCAGAAAAATTAGGAATATCACAACCTGCTTTAAGCCGTCAAATGAGAGCCTTTGAAGATAAATTAGGAGTTCGTTTATTTGATCGCTTAGGTAAAAAAATTGCTATTACTGAAGCGGGAAAAATTTTAAAAGAAGAATCCGATAAAATATTTTCCAATATAGAATTTATCTATGAACAAATTGGAGAGCTTCAAAAAGTAAAAAGAGGAAAATTGGTTGTTGGAGTAATGTCTGGGGAGTTAAGTAAGTTGGCTTCTCTAGTATTCTTAGAGCTTCACAGAATGCATCCTTATTTACAAATGAAGATCATTAAGTTAGATAATATTGAAGAAAAAGTTATTCAAAATGAAATCGATATAGCTTTGACACTCTTGCCTTTAGAAAATGAACAGTTAAAAAGTATCCCTTTATATAATGAAGAATTATATTTAGCAGTTTCTTTTGACCATCATTGGGCAAAAAAGGATATTGTTGAATTTGAAGAAATCAAAGATATTCCACTTGTTTTATGTCCAAATAATTACAATTGCCGAAAATTTATTAATGAAGTCGCTACGTCTAAGGGATTTGACATTCAACCAATCATAGAATTAAATGATGCTCATTCTATTTTAAGTATAGTGAAAGCTGGTATTGGAGCTACTATACTTCCCAATACTCTTCTCGCTTCGGCGAATACTGAATCACTTAAAGTTATTAAAATAGTAAATCCTATAATTAGTAAGGAAGTTGCTATTGTACATCACAAAGAAAAGTATATTGGCGCTGCAGCTAGAAATTTCATAGACTTGTTGCTTTCACATTTGAATGAAAAAGGTCTTTATGTAGGAGATACTGAAGATTCCTTAATAAAATCCTGACAGCTTATACAAAAAAACATTCCCCACTTCATGAAGTAAGGAATGTTTTTTTAATGAAGTTTCTTACTGTTGATGTTTAGGTAATTTCAATCGCTGAACACTGCCACCTTGTGTGCCGACAAACAAGTATTCCTCGTCCGGAGAAAGTTGAAGTGTTATAGCATCTCTATTTTCGAGATCCTTGGAAAGATTTGTCCAAGTTTTTCCTCCATCCACACTTTTTAACACACCTCGACCTCCTTTAAGTAGTCCTGATTCATAAAAAGAACCTGAGGCTGCATAAACAGTATTATGCTGAGTAGGTGAAACGATAATATCATTTACATACATATTGAGTTCAGCAGTACCCGCACCTTTTGCCATTTCTAAAGTTTTTCCACCGTCACTACTAATATATAGATGGTTTCCTCCGAGTATTAGATGGCTTGGATTGTGTGAATCAATTGCAATACTGCTTATAGGAACGTTTTGAATTTTTTCAAATGTCTGACCCATATCTTTAGACAAGAATAGACCATCGTTTCCACCTGCCCAAATCCTGTTTGGATCATGAGGATCAGCGGATGTTAAAGCTGTAAATTTGTGTTCCTGCTTAATCTTTTTCCAAGTCTCTCCAGCGTCCTTACTAATATAGATTCCTAATTCATTAGTTCCTGGAATTGTATAAGAAATAACGATTTGCTTGGAGTCGGCCGGGTTAATCAGCATAGCAGTTGGGACTCCACTATCTACAAATTTTTGATCCCATTTTTCTCCGCCATCTTTACTTTGATATACATTCATAGTCCCAATCGCACTATAGCGTATTTTGTAAACTACATTCGATTCTGTTGGAGAAGTAGCAATTTTAAACACTTGCTCTCCAAATCTACCTTCACCTTCCGCAGCACCCCATTCTGAATCAATCTTGTTTTGAAGAGGTAATGCTGTCATGTATGTGTTGGAGTCAGTTCCAGCAAGTAACTGATATCCTTTAGAATTCCGCGTAATAGCCAAGTCATAAACCGTTGCCCCAGGAATACCGATTCGTTTATATGATTTACCTTTATCCTGAGTTCCATATATCCCTGCTTGTTCAGAAGATACATAAATTGGTCGGTTACCTTTAGGAGAAGACTTACCACCTAACGCAAAATCGATTTCAAATGAGTTATACCCAGGAAGAGGTTTTTTCCATGTTTCCCAAGTTTTTCCTTTATCGTGACTAACCAATATTCCATCATAGGCTGTCCCTACATAAATATCACCCTCAAGAATTTCTAAACGAGATACATTATTAAATGGTAGATCGGAGTGTGTTAGCTCCTTCCAATCTTTCCCATTATTATATGAAGCATACAATCCACCACCGAAAGTACTAGTAACTAAGAGATTTCCATCTCCTACAATCTCTTTTGTAGTTCTATAAGGAAATGGTGGCTGATACAATAGTTCAGATGTAGCTGAACCAGAGAATACATCTTTAAATACGTAAAGCCCTTCATAACCTGCTGAAATATATAAGTTGTTATTTAGTAGTTTAGCTTTAGTAAGCATTCCCCACCAACCAGGTAGCTGCACCCAATTTAATCCTCTGTCCGTGCTGACATATACTTCATTCCTCGAAATAGCAATCAACTTTTGCCCACTATTATCAATTTGTAAATCAGATATTTCTATATCCGGAAAAGATAATGTCTTCCATGATTTTCCTCCGTCTTGGCTGGCTACTATTTTACCAGTATAAGTTAGATCATTGTATTTTGAATTAATTGCCACATATATATTTTTTTCATCTGTTGGATCAACCACTAGATTAGTTGCTACTCCTCCAGCTACAGGGAAATTTCGATACTCATGCCAAGTTTCTGCCTTATCTTCAGTATGGAATAAAGATAGAGTAGATGAAGGTAAAACTGTCATGTTCTTAGCATTTTTCAAATCTATATTCATCAGTCCTGCATTAGAGTATGGCCCAATAGAATTCCAGGTTGAAGCGTTTTCATTTTCCTTTGGTAATTTTTCCAAAAAGCTAGAACCTATTATTGTTGAATTATCATTTGTAGAATTTTTGACAATCGTACTTGCATCAATCCGATATATTCCTACTTCATTTGTTGGAACATTCGCTTTCCACCAACGTTCATGATCTAATACAGCTGTCACTTCAATTGTTTTCCCACTTGGAGGATGTACTGTGACTTTAGGAGCTTGTGTCAGATTAACCGGGCTGTAAATATATGCTGTTGTGTTTTCTACAGTTGATCCAACTGGATCAGGAGATGCAGTAATTTTGAAATGTCTTGCAATTAACTTGTATGGCACGCGTATATGCTGCGATCCTTTTGCAGATTGGATATTACCTTCTACCCAACCTGAGATATTCGTATCTTGATCCGGACGTTTCAAATTAATATTCAACCCAACATTTACCTGTTGACCTGGATTAATATGAATATGTGAAGGGTTCACCGTTACTTTAGCTCCGGATTTTGTATCCTCTTTAACGGAGAAATCCATATCAACCGGTACATCTCCTGGATTATTTAGAGTTAATGATGCGTTTCTATTAATCTCAGAGTCTTTTAAATCAGCTAATCCTAAATTTAATACATTCGGAGAGGCTATTACATTGGTTTCCGCTGCCGCCTTTACATCAAGTCTTCCTGTCCCTTGTGTAAGCACATCATATGATGCTAGTGGCTTAGCAGTCTCTTTTAATGCGCCTGAAATTTCACTAGCATTCCATGACGGCTTAAGTTGTTTCAGAAGTGCAGCTGCACCCGCCACATGAGGAGCAGCCATGCTTGTCCCGCTTAATCTTGTATAACCTGAATCATTAGTATCTGTCTTAATGTAGGTCGAATTAATTTCGACGCCTGGAGCTACTAAATCAGGTTTAGCTCGTAATTCAGAATTACCGCGCGAACTAAAATTTGCTATTTGATCCGTTATGTCTTTGCCTGAAATCGTAATCTTAACAGGTCCTTTTGCCAAATAAGTCTTTAATTCCCCAGCTTTTGTTCCATTAATTTTCATAGAAACTAACGATTCTAACTGGCCGTCTTCAGTAGAACCTGTCATGAATTGATGTTGTGTTTGTAAATCTTCATAAGAGTTGGATGTATATTGACTTGGAAGTGTATCCCCTAATTTAAAAACAGGTCCAACTTGCTCGGGCTCGAAAAAGATCGCAGCGGCTGCCCCTTTATTTTGTGCAGTAATTGCCTCTGTACGCCCATCTGAACCGAAAGGTAATTGAATTAGGACAATTTTTCCTTTTACATCTAACCCGTTATAATTTTCAACTCCACCATTTCCAACATCTATCAAATCGCTGGTAATTGCTGTTTCAGGAGGATTAGCTGTAAACCCAAGGCGAGTTACGGATAAATTCTCGTCAATTGGTGCTACAATCTTCGCGTCAGGTACTTTGATACCACTTACACTTGCACCGACAGCAAGTACACCTTCAGCCATTGCTGGGGCACCAATAGTACCATATCCAGGTCCTGCATTCCCTGCTGCAGCGACGACAACCACACCGGCATCAACAGCATTTTGAGCAGCTTGTGAGATTGGATCATTTCCATCACCAGGTCCACTTAAGCTCATATTAATGACATCAGCCGGAAATGGATTGTCCGGTGAAATGGCCGCTTCAATTCCTGCAATAATATTAGATGTAGTTCCTGATCCGTTATTATCTAAAACCTTATAGGCTGTGATCGAGGCGTCAGGAGCCACACCTGTCAATTTTCCATGCGCAGCAATGATGCCTGCGACATGGGTACCATGTCCATAGTCATCCATAGGATCATTATCATTGTTGACAAAATCATATCCACCAACTACTTTATGCCCTGGACCAAACGCTCCGCCAAGGTCAGGATGATCATAGTCTACACCTGTGTCGATCACAGCGACTGTGACACCTTTTCCAGTAACTTCTTGATTATTCTGGTCGTGCTTAGACCAAACATCGGGAGCACCAATCAATGGGACACTATTGGTTAAGTCTGAGTGATATTGTTGATCCTGATAGACCGCTTTTACTCCAGGAAGTGTACGCAATTTATCAACTTTGTTTTTAGGTACTTGTAATGAAATTCCATTGAATGTGAAAGTATAGTCGTTAGTCTTTTTGAATGGAATCATTTTTCCCTTTATTTCGTCTAACACTTTCCCATGTGACTGTTTTAAACTTTCAATTTGATCTTTTAACTTTCTTTCTGTTGTCCTGGATAAAGATCCTATATGATCTGATTTCTGCATAATTTGAATCGCAGGGGTATCTTCCATTTCAACTATAACGCGTGTCATCGCATCATCTGGATTAGTCTCTTGTGCCTTACCAATTTTAGGATCAAAAGTAAATTGGGAATTTAGGACTAATAAAGCTGAAGCAAAAATACAAGTTGAAGTTCCTACATTAAACGACCTAGTTCTTTTTTTCATCGATTGCATCACCTTTAACAAAAATTTCATTTTAGGATAGCGGAATTAAACCTCTATAAATAGGGGGATTTAGACTATTTAAAATGTTAAGATAATTATATAGTGATATATTTTTATGGTAAATGACATTATCGTTATCATAATGATTCATTTTTGTTATCAATAAAAAAGATTGGCAACAAAACTATTTCAACAAAACAAAAAACCTGTTCCGATACAGGAACAGGTTTAATGACTGTTAGATTAATTTGATAAATCCAGAATTAATTACTCATATTATTAATAACATTATTTGGATTATATATCGAATAATGATCCAATACAATTTGTTTTTTTAATGGAAAAACAAATTTTAGCTTTTTTGATCCAATTGAATAAGTAAGTATTTTTTCCTTATTTGAAGTAGTAACTTCTGAACTAGGTGAACCAAAATAATTTTTTATATTATTAATAGATAAAGATTTTAATTGAGGATCAAAAGAGCGTAATTCAAATATTAAATGTCCTTTTTGATATCCAACTACTACATTTCTCTTTGTATATGTGTTGTATGTTCCTTTAGCAGCCGCCACATATACACTACTGTCTTCTTTTCCCCATTTTTCTCTTACCTGGTCATTATTGGAATTCATTACATTAAATTCTGCATTGATTATTTTTCCTTCATTGGCCTTCGTCGAAATATTTTTTAAAAGTAAGTACTGCTTATTACTAGTTTCATTGTTATAAGTAACAGCTTTCTTAATTTGTTTATTTAAATTTGTCACATTTACAGTTTGAACTTTATTATTGTTAAGTTTATATTTTTGTTTTAAAGATAGAATTTTATAGACACTTTTATTGATTGTGTCTTCTGATATTTTATGATTTTCAACTGCTGTATAGATGCTATTGTAAATGGTTTTAACATTTCCATTTCCATGTCCTATCAATATAATATTACTTCCGGCATTAATAGAGGTAACTGCTGCGTTACTTAAGTTATAGTGTTTAGCTATAGCGCCCATTGACATATCATCAGTTATGACTACCCCATTATATCCATATTGTTTTCGTAAAAGATCTGTTATCACTGACTTTGACATAGAAGCTGGATATTTAGAATCTACTTTCTTTACTAATATATGAGCTACCATCACCATATCTGCATGATTTTTGATTGCATTATTGAATGGAACTAACTCAAATTTTTTTAAACTTGAAAGGTCTTTATTCACTATAGGGAGTTCTAAATGAGAATCTACTGAAGTATCCCCATGCCCAGGGAAATGTTTTATGACAGGAATTGTGTTTCCTTTATGAATTCCATCCATCATTCCAATACCCATGTTTGAAACGATACTTGAATTTGTACCAAACGAACGATCTCCAATTACTGTATTTTTAGGATTACTTTGTATATCTAATACAGGTGAAAAATCAGTATTGAATCCAAAGGATGATAGCTCTTTTGAAATCATATTACCTATATTATATGAATATTGCATATTATTTTTATTTCCAATCGTTCTTGCAGAAGGTGTATTTAAAACTACTGAAGGCATTCGATTTACCCTACCGCCTTCTTGATCGACAGAGATAAATAAAGGAACCTTGTTATTTTTATTGTAAGTTTTTATTCCATTTGTTAAATTAACTAACTGACTTGGACTTTTAATATTAGTTCCAAATAGTATTACGCCGCCTAATTTATAATTTTTTAAAAGAGTATCTGCATTACTTGATGTTGTTCCGTCAAAACCAGCGATAATCATTTGTCCGATTTTTTCTTTAAGAGTTAGTTTATTTAGTTCATCAAGTATCGGGTCAGTTTTTGAAACAATTACATTTTTTTTAAACTTAGATACTGTGTTATTCTGACTTTCAATTGCCGTACTTTCATTTTTTTTAGCTTTAACTTCTATACTACCAGATAATAATATAAAACTACTAATAGCAATCAGTGATAATTTTATAATATTGTTTTTCATAATTTCACCTCTAAATTCAATATGATGAAAATGTCAATACTGTCTTCGAAAAAATCATAGCAAATAAATGTTTCAAAATTATAAACTTTTTGTATCAAATCTATCATTTAATACAAAGCTTTGATCCAGAAACTGTGTAATAAAAGTTGCACCACATCATCTCAATTACTGTGGCTATTTGAGAATATTCGTTCTTAATTAGAAAAACTCCATTAACCCTCTACAAAAGAAAGGATTTTCTCTATTTTTCTATATTCTAGAAATAGCTGCAATTATTCTCCCCTCATGAATATATTTATAACATTTTGAGAAAGAACGCAATTAAAAATTTTCTAATTCGTTCTTAATTAATAAATAATAAATAATAAGCATTTTTTAATCTATCTATAATTTGGGTTAATAATTGTTCAATAAATATTTTTTATTTATTATCTACAAATAGTTTTTTAGTTTAGTTCACCAATATTAATAAATCAATAAATCCTCTTGCTGCTTTCCCAATATATTTTTGCTTATGATAGACAATGATTACTTTAAAAATAGAGGGATTTTTAATTCTTATTGCTTTCAATTGTCTATTATTATCAAGATTGAAAAGAGTAGCAAAAAGAATGGAAGCTCCCTTCCCTGCAATCACTGCTTTAATTATCGCCTTGTATCAGTAGTTTCAATCAAAGGCTTGAGTACAATTCCTTTAGAACCAAAACGTCAACTAATCACTGTCTAAAACAGTGACCATTAGGATATAAGATAAGTGGAAAATTTTGAATTTCGTCTAAATCAATTTCGTTTTGATTAGTTAAAACATGATATGATTGTACAACCATGAAAAATTCTTCTTTATATAAAAATATTTGATTATACTTTTCATCCGGAGGTGTCATAATAGTCAAGGCTAAGTCTAATTTATTTTGTTTTACTTTTCTAGTACTTCATGAAATTGATAAAACTGTAATTGTACATGAGGATACATAGAATGAAACTCTAATAAAACCGAGGATGCTATATGACTTAGATCACCAGACAAGGCACCTATCACTAATTTTCCTCTATTCATTAATTGAAGTTCTTGAATTTGATTCTTTGCACTAGTAAGCGTATCGTATACTTTTCTACCATGCTCAAATAATATTGTACCTGCTTCAGTATGTGAAATTTTTTACCTATTCGATCAAAATGAGGAACACCTATTTCATCTTCTAAAATTTTTATTTGGTAACTCAAGGTAGGTTGTCCAATACCTAGCTTATCTGCTGTTTTTGTAAAGTGCATTTCATCGCAAATTGCCAAAAAATATTCTAATTGTTTCAATTCCATAGTTTTTCACCATCTTTGTCATTTTCATATTCTGTATATGGAACGATTTTTCTTGTTTTTCTTACAATCTGCAAATACTTAATAACTTAAATTTATAAACTTTTTAAAAGTCATATTAATATCTGATAAATTCTGTAAAAACTATGATATTTCTATTTTAAACATATCATATTAGTTCTTAATTTCTCAAAAAAGGCAATTCACAAAAGATACCACCGTAAATTATATTTACTCCTAATCGACTTCCTAATTATTCTCAATTATGTTATAACTATTCTGATAAATTAACAATATAATATTTTAGATGATAATGATTAATATATTAGATGATTTAAAAATAATATATATAATTTGATTTTTGCGATGGTAAAAAGGACAAACTCACTTTTGGACCCATTATTGAACCCAGTGTAAATATTCCCCTCTCTCTATTGGACTAACTCTAACTTTTCTGGAAATCTTTAATCTTTTTTTCCTTTTAAATTCTTTCATAAAATTTGGCAATAAAAATACCCCGTAATGTTAGATTGAAACTAACTTACGGGGGAGACCTTAAAAACATAACTATTCTGTATCTGACACGATTATCTAAATATCAATTATACAAAGTAATCTTTATGGTTTTACAATAACTGGTATAATTATTTTAAATCCATCATATTCCGCAATGATTACAGCGGCTCCTTCTGACTTTGTTAGGATCTTATGATCAGCGGTCACTTCTGCTACTTCCGGATTGGAACTAATCCATTTGACATCAGCTGTAACGTCTTTTATCGTTCCATCGCTTATCATAGCATTAATGACTACCTCATTTATTGAACCTACTGAATTTACAATATAACCAGGTGAGGAACTTATCCCCCTAGTAAATGTAGGATACTTAGCTACAACTTCAACATCAATTGTCTTTGACATTCCAAAAACAGTAGCAGTTATTGTCGTTTTTCCAACAGAGTGAGCGATGAGATGCCCATCAGCAGAAATCGTTGCAACCGATTCGTCCGCCACCGTCAATTTTGCTTTGCTATTAAGATTATAACAATCACAATTTCCATCTCTGCCTGGACGACCAAAGAATCCATTAATTGAGATGTCAGTGGACTTATTAGGTTCTAAAATTACATTGCTTTTCCATTTATCGTTTTCAGCCCAATATAAATCTACAGGCTTAGTGTTTCTTACCCAAATAGCATCTCTCAAACCATAATAATTGAACCAGATGTATGCTTCACCAGGGCCGACCCATGTAATGACTCCGTTCTGGTCAACAGTTGCTACACTTTCGTCGGAAGATTCCCATTTCCCTTCTGTATCAACCTGAACGATATTATGATCTGTATATTCAGCAAACGCGTTCGCATCAATAGTTCCTTCTTCAGGGTGTAAGATCATCCCATTGCTAGTAGTAGTTAACGCTTCTACTATCTTACCTGCTTCAGGCTGTAATATCATCCCCGAGCCAACAATTCCTACTAAATTTACTGGTCCAGCTTGATCTTGTACTTTTACTGGAATTTTAATAGAAGAGAAACCTGCAATTGTTGCACTAACCGTCGTTTTTCCAGTATTCATTCCAATAAATTTCCCGTCTTTAACACTTACAACTGTAGGATTTCCTGTTGTCCACTGGATTGAGTTCGATATCTCCCTTTGAGTTCCATCATTGTATTGAGCAAAAACATGTACTGGATAAAGCTTATCTTTTTGAACAACAACATCCAATGAGGAAACAAGTAAGGACTCAATTTTTAAATCTTTAATTGATGCATCATTCCCAGAAAGGATTGAAACATTTAAGATTTTTGTGCTTGTGCCGTAATCGATAAGTACCTGTGTTGTTCCTGCAGCTACTGCTGTAAGAACACCATTCTTAACTGTAACTTTGTCTGGGTCTAATGATGTGAATCTTGTGTCTGATGTAACGTCAGCCGTTGAACCATCCTTATATTTTGCTTTTACAGAGAACGAATGCGTGTGCTCAGATAAACTAAAGGAGATGTCATTTTCACTAGGAATCAGATCAACAATTTTATTTGCAAAATCTTTAGAAGGTTCATTTGAAACGACAATTGAAACCTGCTTTGAGTATCCAGAGCTATCTACGGTAATGATTGTTGTACCAGTGCCTACAGCAGTAAGCAGGCCATACTTATTTACTTTAACAACATCAGGATTAGATGATTTATATACAGCATATGAAGTCGAATTTGATCTGTCTGAATAGGTCGTTTTTACCGCTAATTGCTGCTGTTGATTTACTACCATATTTTTCATATCTGGTGTAACAGAAATTGATTCAGGGTTTGGAGCCTGCTTCTGACCGTCTTTATCCGTAACTGCCACCGGGATATCTACAGAGTAACGAAAATTATCATAGAAAGCATGCATAACAGTTGTGCCACTCAATTGACCAATAACCTTTGGTGCTCCACCATATTTTCGCTGAGTTGAAGCTACTTTGGAATTGTCAGAGTAAAATTCAACGGAACCTGAGACATCCTCCGTGCTTCCATCACTGTAAATCGCTGTTATTGCAACTGGCGCTTCATTTCCTACACCTAAAGAGAGATTTGATGGAGAAGCTGTCAAACCAATCACTCTTGGAGTAGTAAGCTTATTGGTGACAGTAACCTCAATTTTAACTGGAGGAAGAACATCTGAACGATAGGAAGCTGTCACAATGGTTTTACCGGTCTTACGTGCAATGATATATCCTGAATCAGTAACCGTTGCAATGCTGTTATCATCGACGGTCCATTTGACATCATAAGGATTTACATTTTCACTTAAGAGAATACCACCTTCTGATATTCCGTTAGTGAATACTTCGGTTAAATTAACAGGCAAATTTTGACCTGGCAATAATTCAACTGTAGGTTCATCAGTTACAAGCTTTGTAGGCTTAACAACATTAACAAGTACAGCACCAACCAACTTATCATATTTAAAATAAATATATGCTTGTCCTATTCCAACTGGGGTAATCTGACCATCATTACTAACGGTAGCTACATTTCGATCTGTCGTTGTCCAACTTCCTGAAGAAGTAACCTCTTTATTCCCCACCCAGGGGTTCTTTGCAGAGGCTCTTACTTGAACCGGCTTATCAGAGGTTTCTAACCTAAAACTGTCAGCCGAAAGGTACAGCCCCGTTACATTTTCAGGAATATCTCTTATCGAAGCAAAGAAGTTTATTTGTGGAAAATTTGCATAAGTTACCTTCATTGGAACATTACCTGGTGATATTCCTTTTATTACGCCCTTTTCAACCTTTGCAATCGACGGATCTCCTGATTCCCATTTAGCTAATTTCGTTACGTCTTCCATCGAACCATCGTTATAAAGCGCTTTCAAAGCGATCGGACGCTCTTGCCCTTCATCTATGTAGGTAATTTGTTCAGCCTCTAAAACAAGCGATACAATTTTTTTACTTTCTGAAGGATTTGACAATTGACTTAAAACTAGTGCACTTTTCTTAACATTTACTTCAACATTTAAAACTGCATTACCAAGACTGAATTGTACATTGGTAGATCCAACATTTACTGCTGTTAGTCTTCCAGTTTCAATAGTTACAACTTTTTCATCTAGTGATGTCCATTTTCCTTCCGCTGTAACATCTGCTTTACTACCATCCTTATACTCTGCTTCAATCTTTAAATCGTGGTGACCTTGAGAAAGAGAGAGCGAGACTGTTGATTCACTCGGAATGAGTTTTACAATCTCCTTCGTTGATGGGCTATTAGTTGCTCCAACTGCCTTTTCAGTTGAGGCAAAAACCAAACTACTGAATAGAGACATAAATAGGGTTAGTACGAGTGTTAAAGATGTAATACGTTTTGTCATTTTTGTTCTCATTTGTTAACCTCCATATTTTGCTGCTGTTTGTTTCTATTTTTCAGATCATCTAATGTTTTCTTATGCATCACCTCTAACGTAAATTGCATTTTAGGATAGTGGAATTAAACCATTAATTTAAAACGGTGAAATTTAGACTATTCAAAATGTTAAGGTTATTATATGGTGATTTTTTTTTTTTGGAAATGACATTCTCGTTATCATAATGATTCATTTCAGTTATCAATATAAGAAGAATGAGGCAAGATTTTAGGAGGAAAATTGGATATGTGATTATTTCAACTATAAAATTTGATTTGAATTCTAACAGCTTCAATTTAGATCTAATAAAAAAACCACCTTTCTAAGGTGGTTTTAAATATACTTCCGATGACTATTCTTCCCAGATAACTTAACAACACTGACTTCCCTTCAATATCCGTCTCAAAATTAACGCCTCTACCCGATAACTGATGAATATATGGATTTACTTTTTCAACATATTTCATATCTGCCTGAGTCTTATCATATGAATGCATTTAATAAAGCTCGCCATTTTTTAAATAGTCCCTATCTTGAACTATTATATATGGGATTCCACCATTTACCCTGCTTATAACAATCTGATCTCGATCTGCTTCCCACGCTTTATTTATATTATTTAGTCTTTAAAACTAGTTCAGCAACATATGAGGTGTTGATGAGTTATAGTAAAAGTAAATACACTAAACAACTTCAAAAGCAAATGAACCCAGTTGGTTTTTAAAGGAATCTTTCTAGATATTGATTGTCAACATGCTGAAGTTTTATTGAACTCACTCTAATTAATCGGTTGTTTTTGTTTCAAATTCTTTAATTGTGGCATATGGGCTAAACACCTTCCCATCATATTAATTTCATTACAGTTTTCCCGAATACCTTTTATTAACAGTCAAAATTGCCACTCACCAATTTACGGAGTTTGATAACTTACTTCTTCTAAAACCTCGTAGTTTGACTAGTCAAATTGTTTAAATAAAATGCAAAGATAATGATTTAAATACTCCCACAATTTGATCAAGCTTCCTTTTGTTCCTCAAAACCTTGGTTGACTACCTTTTTATTATTTAAGAAACGTGATAATTCAAATGTTGTAATACTTGCAAACACAACACTTAACGCACTGAACAATGTAATTGAAGATAATGATATTTGCCCCACGATTACTCCACCTAAACCTGCACTATCCGCAAAACCTAGTTGCATCATCGATTGGTTCAGACCTAGCAACATATCTGAGGATTCTGGTGATAGCGTTGGTAAATTATATTGCTGAGTTGCACCTATTGAACAGCCTGCAAATGACCAAACTGTCAATATAATAAGTACTGCAATAATTGAATGTGATATGAATGAAAGTACGACAATAGACGTTAAGTTTACAAGTAACCCTCTTTTTAATGTGAAAATTATGCCTCTTTTATCTGCACTTAAGCCACCTAATATTGAGCCAAATAAGCTTGCAACTCCAAGAACAAGTAAAGTAATGCTTAAAAGATGATCACTCATACCTACAGTATTTACAAGGAATGGAGATAAATAAGTAAAAATAATCCCGTACCCTGTCATTGAGAAGAAGGTGATTGACAATGCTAAAGCAATTTTTGGTTTTTTGAACATACAATTTGTCTCGTTAAAGGGACTGAAGCATCACCATTCATTTTTGGAATTGTGTTTAAAACAATAAAAATGACAAGTAAAACTAATAATGCAATACCGATAAATACAAATTTCCAGCCATACGTAGATGTAATAAAACGTCCAAGAGGAACGCCAATGATTAATGAAGCAGTAAATCCCATGTGAACTGTTGCTATTGAACTGGCCTTTTTATTAGCAGGTGCAATCTTTGTTGCGATATTTAAAATTGTAACGACTGCTACACCTGTACTTAAAGCCATAATAATGCGAGCAATTATAAAAAATCCATACCCTGGAACAATCACTGAAAGTAAATTTCCTACCATAAAAACAAATAACGCATAGATCAGTAATTTTCGTCTTTCCATTTTAACCGTTAATACCAGTAATATAGGTGTACCGATGGCATAGGGCTAATGAAAAGACTGTAATTAATTGACCAGCCAATTGACACTCCTAGAGCCTCTGCCATTGTAAGCCAAGTTTCAAAAAGCCCAGTAGTTCGGGAACTACTGGGCTTTCGTTTGTGTTATCTAAATATGTTATACCTTCTTCTTAAAGCCGAATCTTACAAGTATTGCCGCTGCTTGGCCTCGAGTAATGAAATCACGCGGAGCAAGCTTGCCGTCTCCCATTCCCTGCATCCAACCCTCCTGTAGCGCATACAGGATCGCTAAATTAGCCCATACAGCAACATCTCCGCCATCCTTGAATATCGCTAAGAGGTCGTCATTTCCTCCTTCAAGTACAACCCCGCCGCTCTAACAATCATAAGAATGGCTTCCTGAAGGGTAACCGGATCATTTGGAAGCAAGAGGCTCTCGTCTCCCTGCACCCAGCCGCCTCTTCTACATCCTTTTAGAACCTGTCAATCGCCTGATTGGCCATTTCTGGGTTTAATGTACCAACCCCAATAATGACACATCCCAATATTTTCGGACTAATTGATGCATCGTTTTCCATCTGCAAGCACTCGATCAAATTGCATAATCGATGGGTGAATCATTGTTGCACCCGCTTCCTTAAATGCCTCAACAAATGTACGAATGGCCATTTCTGGATCTTCCCACATGTAATTTGGTAATCTGCTTTAAAAGCAGAGAATCGGATCATTGTTCGTTCTGTACCGATTGCGTCGATAACTGCTTTAATTACTTCCTTCATTAACGTTAATCTTTGAGCAAGGTCACCACCATATTTGTCTGTACGATGATTTGTTATATCTGAATTAAATTGGTCAATCAAGTATCCATGCGCACCACTTGTCATCAATTTTATCGAATCCAAAATTCATTTAATAGTATCTTTTCTGTTTGTGGCATTGTAATCCCTATATGCCAACATCCCAATCCAGCTAAATCAAATTCTTTTACTAGATGGAATTTTGCAAGTAAACTTCGAGGATCCTCAAACCATACCTCATGCTGTGTACCATTTTTATCAATATAACGAAATGCTGGTGCCGAAGCCTCCCTATCATAGTAGACTTGACTTTCATATTTCTTATACATTTTCATCGCATTTTGTGTGGAATATGCACTCCCTTTTCGGATATCACCTGTAATTGGCCAATCGTATGCATATTGAGGAATACCAAGTAATATTTTTGACCTTGGGACAACAGATACAGCGTATTTTAAAGTTTTTTTTACATTTTCTATTGGAGCTATTGGACCTGAAGTACTGCTTGACCAATGCCAGTTATACGCCATTAAAAACATCCTATCAACATATTTTCCAATTGTTTTATAATCATAAGCATTATAGTATCTAGGAATATTATCATCTTCTTTAGGAGGCATTGCTATTAATAATTCCATTTTTGAACGATGCAGCTTAAATGACAATTCTTTAATAAATTGATTTATGTATGCTCGATCTTTTGGTTTAACCATTTCTAAATCTATATTGATTCCTTTATAGTCATTTCTATCCAATAATGTATAGATATTTGTAATTAGTTTTTTACGTAAAGTTTTATTACTGATTAGACTATGTATTAAATTTGGATCATAACCTTTTTCGCTAATATTAGTTAATGTCGCATAAGGTTTAATACCTTTTATCCAAGCTTGTTTAATCGCACCATTTTCTTTTACTCTAATCAAATTTCCTTGTTTAGTTGGATGATATTCGAATATAAAAATACTGGTTAAAGTTCTTTTATAATGGCTCAACATCCAATAATTCGATATTTTATTCTTTGGTATAAAATAAGTCCCTGTCCATATTTTCTTTTTTGAAATAGACGGAATCAACAAATTTTGTCCTGGTATTACATAGTCACTTGTAAGCTTATTTTTGGTTTTCAATTGTTTAACACTTATCGAATTTCGGTAGGCAATATCCCATAAAGTTTCATCCGCTCTTACAAAATATGTTTCCCCAGGCATTATCAATGCTTGACCAATAACAAGTTTATCATTTTTTTCTAGTCCATTTAAGTTGGCAAAGTTTTTTACATTTAGTTTGTACTGTGCGGAAATTTTATTTAAACTATCTCCTGGTTTAACCTCATATATAACTAATGCCAAAGTTTGTATGGATGGAGATAAAAACAAAAATAATAAAGTAAACAGGATGATTAAGAACTTATTAAGCATGAATACCTCCTTATACATTCCGAAGTATAGAATTTTTTATTAATTTAACTTCACCTAATATATCATTTGCTTAATTTGAAAATTTTACTTAATACTATTTGACCAGTTACAGTTGATTATTGACATTAACTAAATTCGCTTATTTTCGGATCTCGGATGTCTCGTTTTTTCGCAGGAGTCTCGCGTGGTCTAATTTTCAAACTCCACTTTTATATAAATTTTTAATAATTAATTTTATTGAGTGTTATTTTGAGTATAGTTGGAGTATGAATTTTCTATACTATCGATATGAATATGGTACTTATAATTATTAGATGAGGTGATTTTGAATGGTCGTATTATTTACGTCGAAAGCTACTACTTCTGGTGGTCGTGAAGGAAGTGTTAAATCAGATGATGGTTTAATAGATTTACAATTAACAACGCCCAATACAAATACTAACAAAGTTGGCTCTAATCCTGAACAACTATTTGCAGCTGGATATTCGGCATGTTTTGATGGTGCATTAAACTTTATCGCTAAGAAAAATAAGCAAAAAATTGAATCATCAATTACAGCGGAAGTTAGTTTATTAAAAGATGATACAGAAAGTCCTTTTTCTCTAGCAGTTACGTTAAATGCACAAATTAAAGGTGTTCCTCAAGATGTTGCAGTAGAGCTTGTGAAAGAAGCGCATGGTTTTTGTCCTTATTCGAAAGCATTAAAGGGCAATGTTGATGTTAAGTTGAAAGTTTTAGTTATCGAATAGTTATCAGTAAAAAAGATCTTTTCTAAAGCTTATAGCTAGTTATCAGTAAAAAAGATCTTTTCTAAAGCTTATAGCATGACTAAAAAATTTATTTACTTACATTTCCGTGAAAAAATTCCTTATTATTATTTGTCAGGAAAATAAAAGAGCTAATCGAACACTTGTCGAATAGCTCTTTTATATTTATCGATTTGCATTTTTAACCCATTCTGCCACAGTAACGGTGCGTTTTGCTTGATGTTTTACAGTTGCTTGTACAGCATAAAAGTCCTCAACCATTTTACCATTCTGGTCAATAGTAACACTGGTTCCATATGGGTT
The DNA here is from genome assembly GCF_002585125.1 of Bacillus sp. AFS029533. Lineage (NCBI taxonomy): Bacteria > Bacillati > Bacillota > Bacilli > Caryophanales > Bacillaceae > Bacillus > Bacillus sp. AFS029533. Next base: position 33,923 of record NZ_NUQC01000019.1, read on the forward strand.
TCCACCAGCTCCAAAGATAACTGGATCAGTATAGCCAGGGGTCACAACGGATAGCTCCCCAATGGTGCATTGTTGTATATAACGATAATATGGTTGCCTCTTGACCACCGTGAGGGTTTTGAGCAGAAGTCATCGCACTTACAACTTTATTTACAAGTTTTCCGTTAAACCAAAATCCACCTGTTGTATATAAGAACTGCTTCATTTGAGATGGCATGTTTCCGAATCGCGTCGGGACAATGAAAATGATTGCGTCTGCCCAGTCTAAATCTTTTAGGGAAACCATTGGAATACATACTGCGACTTCTTCGGAAAAGTGCTTCCAAGCAGGATTTGAATCAATTACTGTTTGTGGAGCCAATTCTTCAACTTTTAAGATATTGACCTCTGCACCAGTTTCTTTTGCCCCTTCTAAAGCCCATTGTGACAACGGATAATTTGTTCCTGTTGAACTATAACAGATAATTGCAAGATTTACTTTGACATCGTCTTTCTCCGAAAAAAAGAAACTAAATTTTTATACTAAAATTTCCTAATGATTATTCTGTTTGTGTAATTTTTACTAATACATTAAAATTCAACATGCTTAACAAAAAATAATCAAAGTTTTTATTAATTAGCTTTTTTAAATCTGCTAACCCTGTGCATTCTATTCCAACTCTATTCTTTCTCTATTCAATTAATCTCGTAAGCTATAATTCTATTATTTAAAATTTAAATGGTGACTTTTGATTTTCTATACCCACTTTTTCAATATTAAAAAGTTTTATGAATAAATCGATATCTATATTAGAATCCTTAGAAATAGCCAAATCTTTCATAACCTTTATAGGATCTCTTAAGAATTGATTTACAATACTACTAAAATGTTTATTTATTACTTTCAAGTCATGCTCCGATAAATTTGGAAGTTTATTCTTAATACTTTCTTGTGTTTCTAGTTGAATAGATGATGCCTTTTTGTTTAGTGCTGAAATTACTGGAACAATATCCAATAAATTGACCCAGTTTTTATATTCAATGAGTTCCCCTTCTATCATGTCCATAATTTTTTGAGAAGCTTTTTTTCTTTCCATTAAATTCGAATTAACAATAACTCGAAGATCATCAATGTTATATAAAAAAATGTTTTCTATTTCATCTATTTTAGGGTCAATATTACGCGGTACAGTTAAGTCAATGAAATATATAGGCTTCACTTTTCGAAACTTGCTATCCTTCATAACCATCTCTCGTGTAATCAGGTATTCTTCTGAAGAAGTCGAGCATATTATTAAATCCGATTCCATCATTGTATTCAGCAGTTCATGAAACGGCTTAACTTCAACGGAATAACGATTTGCTAGTATTCTTGCATTTTCAAATGATCGATTAATAACTGTAACTCTGTTTGCTCCATTTCCTTGGAGATTTTTACAAGCAAGCTCTGCCATTTGCCCCGCCCCTAGAATTAATATCGATGTATTATTTAGAGTCTTAAAAATCTTCTTTGCTAATTCAATTGCGGCATAACTAACGGATACTGCTTTAGCCCCAATTTCTGTATCAGTATGTGCTCGTTTTCCAAGTGTAACTGCTTTTTTAAATGAATGATTAAATACGGTACCCGTTGTCTTTTCTCTTTGAGCTAACAAAAAACTAGTACGAACTTGTCCTAAAATCTGGGTTTCACCTAGGATTAATGAGTCTAAACCGCATGTTACTTTATATAAATGTTCAATGGCTAAACCTTGTTCATAAAAGAACAAATAAGAAATGAGTTCTTTTTTTTCAATGTTAAACCATTCTGCAATAAAATCTGTCACTTCATTTTTCCCTATATTAGATTCACTAACAACTGCATATATTTCAGTGCGGTTACAAGTTGATAAAATGACATTTTCAATGATACTTGACATTTGTTGTAATGATTTCATTGCAATTGCGGATTCCGATGGATTAAACGTAAATTTTTCTCTAATTTTAACAGGAGCTGTTCTATAGTTTAAACCAACAACTAAAATATGCATTTTTATCCCCTTTTTTTCCCTTTCTTTAATTGCTATGTGGTTATCAATTGAGTATTAAATAATTAAAGAAGAGCGATCATATCTTGATCCGCTCTTCTGTTAATAATTATTGATTTGCTTTTTTCACCCATTCAGCCACTTTAACTGTACGTTTTGCCTGATGTTTAACAGCAGCTTCTACATCCTCAATCATTTTTCCATCTTGACCAACAGTAACACTAGTTCCATATGGATTACCGCCTGCTCCAAATGTTACAGGATCTGTATATCCAGGAGCAGCGACAATTGCACCCCAATGATACATTGTTGTATACAGTGATAGAATTGTTGCTTCTTGCCCTCCATGTGGATTTTGAGCTGAAGTCATTGCACTTACAACTTTATTAACAAGTTTTCCATTGAACCATAGACCACCGGTTGTATCCAAAAACTGTTTCATTTGTGCTGGCATATTACCAAAACGTGTAGGGACACTAAAAATAATTGCATCAGCCCATTCTAAGTCATCTAACTTTACTTCTTGTACATCTTTAGTAGCCTCAATATGAGCTTTCCAAGCTGGATTGCCTTCTATTACTGATTGTGGAGCAAGTTCTGGGACTTTTAATACTCTTACTTCTGCCCCAGCTTCTTTCGCTCCTTCTTCAGCCCATTTTGAAAGCTGATAATTTGTTCCACCCATACTGTAGTAAATCACTGCTAATTTTACATTCGTCATTTTTTTATTCTCCTTATCAGATGCATTTCCAAATAATTTGGATAAGAAACCCATATATACCACCTATTATGCCTTTCTTTTATTTTTTACATTATTTATTTGAAGTAATATTCTGATACCAGTTTGCCGCAGACTCGGCTTCTTGCATGGTTAGTTGATGACCTTGATTCTCCCAATGAAGTTCTACATTTGCATTAGCCTTTTCTAATAAAGATTTTAATTCAGCCGATTCCATTGGAGAGCAAATTGGATCATTTGTACCAGCAGCAATAAATACTGTTTTACCAGATAAGTCTGGAAGTTCAATTCCTTTTCTCGGTACCATAGGATGATGAAGAATTGCACCTTTTAATGCATTTTGATAGTGAAATAATAAACTTGCAGCTATATTCGCTCCATTTGAGTATCCTAATGCAATAATATTATTTCGGTCGAAACCATACTTTTTTGCTGCATCATCAAGAAATTCATTTAATTCTTTTGTTCGGAAAATAAGGTCTTCTTCATCAAAAACCCCTTCAGCTAACCTTTTAAAAAATCTTGGCATTCCATTTTCCAATATATTTCCACGAACGCTTAATACTGAAGCTTCATCGTCAATTATTCCTGCAAGAGGTATAAGGTCTAATTCATTACCCCCAGTACCATGAAGTAACAGTAATGTTGGCTTTGTTGGATTATGACCTTTATTGAATATATGTTTCATTGTTTTTCTCCCTCCAGAGCACGAACCACTAGGTGTGGTATGGTTTCTTCTATTTCTTCTCTTTTTGAATCTAACCAAGATGGCAGCATAAGTTTTTTCCAAGTTCGTCTTTATGTTCATCTATCTTAAATCCTGGTGGATCTAATGCAATTTGAAAGAGGATGCCCCCTTCTTCATGAAAATAGATTGCTTTGAAATAATTTCGATCTAGAACTTCTGTTGGATTATAACCGTTTTCTTTAAGCAACTTTCTCCAGCTAAGAAGATCCCTTTCATCCTTTGCTCTCCATGCTATATGGTGAACAGTTCCTTCTCTCATTAATCATTCATCATCCCGTCTTTTGCAACTTAGTCTCTCCATTTCATAAAAGGGATAGATTTTAAAAGGAATTGAATTATTAAGGTCTTTTGATTTCAAACATTTTCACCGATTGTTGTGTAATTATTCCCAGACAATGAAGCTGGTTCGATTGAAAGCAAAGAAATCAATCCAGCTTCAAATAATCAGTCAAGTTCTCTTACTTGTATTGGTAGCAAAATTTGCTCAATTTTTGATCTATGAGGTTCATACTGTGATGGCAACATCAATTTTTCACCCATTGTTTCTTGAGATTCATCATGAGCAAACCCTGGTGGATCTGTCGCAATTTCGAATAGAATTTCACCATGTTCTCTAAAGTAAATGGCATTAAAATAATTTCTGTCTTGAACAGGAGTAACACCATATCCATTGGATGAAACGTATTTTTTCCATTCCAATTGATCCTTGTCATCACTAGCTCGCCATGCAATGTGGTGTACTGTTCCAACACCCATTTGACCATGTCCACTACGAGTTAATTTTACGTCGATAATATTTCCAATATCCGCAGTAGAACGATATCGAGCAAAGTCACCTTCTTTACCAACTAATTCAAGTCCCATTACTTTTTCTAACAATTCAGCTGTTTTGTTAGGCTGGGTTGAATATAAAGTTGCTCCACCAAAACCTTTGATAGCAACCTCAGGTGTTACTTCACCGAATGTCCAAGTATTAATTTCACCTTCTTCTCTTTCAACAATTTCCATGTGAAGTCCGTGTGGATCATCGAATAGTAAATATTGTTCTCCAAAGCGATTTATAATCGTAAAAGGAACATTGAATTTTTCTAGTCTATTTTTCCAAAATTCCATAGCCCCTTTTGGAACAACATATGAAGTAACTCCTACTTGACCGTCACCAATGATTCCTTTATGAGCTCTTGCCCAAGGGAAGAACGTAATAATTGTTCCTGGTTTTCCCCCTTCATTACCAAAATAAAGGTGATAAGTACCTGGATCATCAAAATTGACTGTTTGCTTAACCATACGCAACCCTAAAATTCCTGCATAAAAATCTACATTTTCCTGAGGATCTCCAACAATTGCTGTGATATGATGAATACCCATTGTTTTCTTACTCATTTTTCAACTCTCCTTTTAAATTAAAGATCTAGTTATTTAAAGAAACTTGATAATTGTATTTTGTGCTTAGTCGATTAATTAAAATCTAGTTAAAATATTTCATGTTTAAGAATTATTAATTCGAGATATTTTAGAATAAAAATGTATCTAAAGCATATTTACCAGGACCGGTTAAAACTACACTAATAGCAACTACTAGTAAAGTTAAGTTATATTCATATCCATTTGATGTTGCCCATATTCCGTTCGGCCCATGAACCTTAATAATCGCCATTCCCATAGTTCCAGCAATCAAAATTCCTGCTACAGGGGTTAAAAGTCCTAAAGCAAACAATATTCCACCAATAAATTCTGCTAAACCCGCGATTAGAGCCATTGTTACTCCTGGTTTCATGCCAATAGATTCAAACCATCCACCAGTTCCTTTCAATCCATATCCACCGAACCAACTAAATAATTTTTGAGCACCATGCCCGATGAACAATATACCAATCACCAAGCGAATCATTAATAAACCAATATTTATCATTTTAAATCCTCCTAAAATATATATATCTTGAAATCGAGATAAAATAGTAAAAAAATTTTAAGTTTAAACTTTATTTCTTACTTTTTTCAAAAGCTTCACAAAAGTATCAGTCTCGTTAAAATCTAATGAATCAAACATATTATTTATGAAATCATTGTATTTCGGCATAATTTCGTTCATCAATTCATTACCTTCATCTGTTAATATCACATGTATTACTCGGCGATCATCTGGACATGGAATTCTGCATAATAATTCTCTTTGTTCAAGCTTATCTATAACATAAGTCATCGAACCACTTGAGACCAATATTGAATTTCCGATTTGTTGAATTGTTTGTTTTTCTTTTTGATATAGTACTTCTAAAACAGAAAACTCAGTTATGCTTAAATTGTATTTTGCCATTTCGTCCTTTATTCGGTCATGAATTGCTTTAGAAGTTTGCATTAATAGTAGAAAAGGTAGATGTTTGCATTTTTTCTCCAATAATTTCACCTCCTGAAATTTATTTCAAATTAAAATATCTTTAATACGAGATAATATTAATACTTATTATTTTTTTTGTCAATAACCTTTTATATTTTTGGAGTTAAATAAAAATTATTAAGCCACATACCCACTTTTGTGGTGATTACATAGATAGCTCACAATTTTTTGTGTTTAAACACCACCTTTTAAGATTAATGGTAGAAAGTAAACTAATTAAAAAGAAGTATGCGATTTTCACAAGTAAAATTCTTTAGTATCTCAATATAGTAAGTTGGGAAGAATTACTAAGATCCCTATTACTACTCCTGAGTTGTTATATCTATATTCAATAGTTTATTATGAGAATGAGCAGTTTTTTATTCGGTTTTTCTCTTAATTAAATTAAGTCAAAGTAATACGCTCTTTTGAATGTTTTGATAACATCTACTCTAAGTAAAAATAAATTAGTACATTAAATAATATCATCTAGAATAGAGAGAAGTGAAATTATGGAATTAAGAGAATTGGAATACTTTATAGCTATTTGTGAAGAATTACATTTTACAAGGGCAGCAGAGAAATTAGGAATTTCACAACCTGCTTTAAGCCGTCAAATGAGAGCCCTAGAAGATAGATTAGGGGTTCGTTTATTTGATCGCTTAGGTAAAAAAATCGCCATTACAGAAGCTGGTAAAATTCTACAAGAAGAATCCGAAAAAATATTCTCTAATATAAAATATATCTATGAACAAATTGGAGAGCTTCAAAAAGTAAAAAGGGGTAAACTGATCATTGGTGCAATGTCGGAAGAGTTAAGTCAGCTTGCGTCTGTAATTTTCCTAGAGATTCATCGAATGCATCCCTATTTACAAATGAAGATCATTATGTCAGATAATATTGAGGATAGAGTTATTCAAAATGAAATCGACATAGCATTGACACACATGCCTTTAGAGAATGAACAGTTAACAAATATCCCTTTATATAATGAAGAATTTTATTTAGTTGTTCCTTTTGACCATCATTTAGCTGAAAGAGAAAAAGTTGATTTTGAAGAGATTAAGGACATTCAACTTGTCCTAAGTCCTAAAAACCACAATTGCCGAAAATTAATTGATGATGCCGCTACATCTATGGGATTTGTCTTCAAGCCAATCATAGAATTAACTGATGTAAATTCCATTTTGAGTATAGTAAAAGCAGGTATTGGATCTACCATACTTCCCAATACTCTTCTCACTTCGGAGAATTCTGAAACCCTTAAAGTAATTAAAATAGTGAATCCTGTAATTACTAAGGAAATTGCTATTGTACATCATAAAGAAAAGTATATTGGATCTGCTGCTAGAAATTTTATTGACTTGTTAGTTGCATATGTAAACTTGACAAGTCTTGATGTAGGAGGAACTGAAAATATTTTGATTAATTCATAAAAGTTCATATAAAAAAACTCCCCTT
>NZ_NUQC01000019.1:41271-130359 GCF_002585125.1 Bacillus sp. AFS029533
AAGGGGAGTTTTTTTATATGTTATTAACTTTAACGTTTATTAGACAATTTTATTCTGTGAACACTGCCACCCTGCGTGCCGACAAACAAATATTCTTCGTCTGGAGAAAGTTCAATTGCTGTAGTATTTCTATTCTCAAGTCCCTCAGATAAATGTTTTTCCTCCATCTACACTCATTATTACACCGCGACAACCCTTAAGAAGTCCAGTTTCATAATAAGAACCAGTGATTTAAGGAAGAATAGGATGACTCTGATAAAACTTAATTAAACCATTTTATTTAAATTCTAAAAACCACAGTAATTACATTGATATTTAGATTCTTTTGATAATAATTCCAAAAAAATTAAAAAACCTGCTCCGATCTGAGAACAGGCTTGAATTAACATTTCGTATTTTTTAATTTCTCTCTTTTGTATGGAATATTACAAAATACCCAAATTGAAAATAATCATTTCATTCCAAAATAAAATTTTGATTGTAGCTATGAAGCTTTGCTTAGTCTACATGAAATCACTGATTTTTTGAAAACTTTTTTATAACGATAATAGACATAAGTTGCTAGTATAATACTAATCAATGCAATTATAAAATCTAACCAGAATACTGCAGTTACACCGATATTTTTTACAAATAACCCTGTAATATATGGGATTACTATGAATGCAGAACTTGATGCAGTGCTTACATAAGCCGATATTGTCGCTTTATTTTTAGGGAAGAACTCGACTATGACTGTAATACACAATTGAAATAAACCTGCAGTTGAAAAACCTATTAGAAAAGAACTTATTATTAACAAACTTGGTTGTTGGCAAAATAATAAAATCAATAATGATAATGAAGTTAAAAATGGATACAAAATTAATATTAATATTGGACTTACAAACCGATTGATAACAAATGCAAGGATTAAAACTGAAATTAGAGATCCAATGTTGAAATAACTCAATAACTGAATAGATTCAGTTCTACTCAATTCAAGTATTTTAAGACCATATGTTGGTATCCAAATTTGTACGACCATAAATAATGTTGTGGTTGTAAATCCCATAAATATGGTAGCTAGGCCTTCCAACAAAATATTTGATTTTGTTTTGAATCGATATCCTTCGTAGATGATATCTTCATTGTTTTTATTAGTATTCTTCGGAAAACGAACTGAAGATAAGAAACTTCCATTAATAAAAAAGATAAATGCAAGTATAAAAAATGAATATCCGTAAAAAATATTATGATTGATAATAAATGAAATTAAGATTGGAAGAATCATTGCTCCGACTGATATAGATGCTTTTATTAATACTGTAGATATTCCTGGATTTTTTGGAAATGCTTCAATCAGTGCCGGATAGGCTCCTGAGTCTAATAATGAATTACTAACCCCGGCAATTATGGCAATAATAAACGCTATTTCATAAGTAGGTGCTAGAGGTATTCCAATCAAAAATAGTAGATATAGAAATGAAGCTGTTACTACAAGTGGCTTTCTCCCGAATTTGTCTGAAAGCCTACCTGATACACTTAAAGTGATTAATTTTCCAATCCCAATACCTGAAACTAAGATACTTATTCCAGTATTATCCGTATTTAATTGTGTTGTTAGAAAACTCATATTTGATGAAAAAATGATATTAATCATACCTAACAGGAAGTAATCAATATATAACCCTATTGTCATACCTACATGTTGAGTTTTCATAAGATCCCCCAATTTAATGTTATACCTTCAATTATTAAAATCTCGTTAAAAAACTAGCTAATCTTTTTTATTATGTCAAGATAATCCTTTTGATTGGCACATTTCTAGTTCACTTAGCTATGCTGCTTGAATATCGATATTGGTCTAAAGATTGTAAAGAGAAGAGTAAAAAAACTGGTCCCAGATGCACAAAAAACCTTTAATTAAAGATATATTTTTAAAAAAATTCATCAGTAATATTTCCATAATTATCTGCAAGGTAGATTTTCAAGATTATTTAATCATTAATACACTTTGATATCTATCTTACTGATCTCTTATTTTATTTCAATTAATAATTACTTTTGAATATTATCTCGAATTCAAGATAATAATAATGCTTATCAAACTTTTTGTCAATTACACCTAAATCATTTTAATTTTTTATCCTTGTTTTCTTATATTTAATTTTTATTACTCTTTTTAACTATCCCCTCACTTAACTATAATTTTCCTTATAAGATTTTTTAGATATCATTATTTAGTCAAAATAGTTTTTGCAAAGGGATAGTATGAATATTGGATTCATTTTTAAATTTATTAAAATATATACTTTTAAATATTTTCATTTATTCTATTTCTTCTCTATCAGTGACTGTAACCTTTACTTTAATCGTACCAAGAGATTTCGATGTTAGTTGAAATTTATTTTTTTTTGTAATTGTTTTCCAGGATTTATAGTTATTTCTAAACAATTCTTCTTCTAAATGAAATACATCAAACTGTTTACTAATTCCTTTTGAAAAAGTCGTACGGATTTCCTTTTTAATTTCTTTTTCTGCTTCATTTTGCAAAACTTTATTGCTGACTTTAGAGTTTAACTGAGTTACAGTTGCATGTACTTTAATATTCATATTAAATTTTGGAACACCTGATTTTTTAACCTTAGAATGCATTTTAATATTTGGGTTTTCAATTTGAAGCAATGCTTTTATTCTTCCGTTTTTTTCGTTAAGAGTTAGAGGTGTTCGTTCTGTGTTCCGATCAACCCAAGCTAATCCTTTTAAATCATCTTTGGATAGCCATTGTGGTTTTTTCGCTTTATAAAACAAAAAAGCTCCATTTACATGCATCATTGGCATATTTTTGTCATCTTTTTTCCACAGTTGGTCATTTAAACCAAGTGTTGGTATGATAATTGACGCACTAGGTTCATTAATTAGTGCTGCGAATTCAACTAATTTCATCGGTTGTATTAGTGAATGTTGTTCATAGTTTCCATTCGGTAAATGTAATAAAGTCATAATTGGTGAATTAGGAAACATAGGTTCAACTGCAAAAATTTTATCAATTGGTTCTTTTGTAGTATAAATCCATGGTGTGAGTCGTGCATCTACAAATCGCTCAAATAATTCCAAGGATTCTTCAACTTGTATTTTACCCAAGGCTGATTCTTTATACACTATCGAACTAATTTGACCAAATAATGTCTTTTGTTGAGTGCTATTATATAAGTCGTTACAAGCCATTGCAAATGTTGTTCCTTTTCCTTTACCGATCCAAATGTTAGGACCTTCAGCTCCACTACTTCCTTGCTCTGATTTACCAATCGTTGCAAAATCCAAAACTTGCGCATATATAACAAATTCATTATTTACATAATCTACTCCTAAAGCTGAAATATATGTTATTTGACTTAATTGTTTTAAATCCCAACATCCGGTTAAAAGTAAAATAGGAGCAATTAGTAGTAGTAACCTCCGTTTCAATTTGAATTATCCCCCTGTTGACGTCCAAGCTTCGTATATAAAAATTTTGGACTCTTTCTCATAACTGTTTTTGGAAGCTGAATTAAACCTTTAATATAGTCACTGTCACTTGGATTATTAAATGAAGACATGTATGGCACTCCAAAGGATTTTAACGTTGAAAGATATATTAATATTAGAAAAAGAGCAAGCATTAAACCTGGCAAGCCTATAATACATGCCATTAAAATACTTATAGCTCTCATTAAAATAACAGCACTTCCAAAAGATTGGTTTACAATTAAAAACTGACCTATCAATGTAATTGCAACAATGACAACTACATTCGGAGAAGTAAGTCCTGATCGAATCATAGTTTCTCCTACAATTAAGGCTCCTACCACCGTTACAGTTTGACCTGTTGATTTAGGTAAACGCAAACCTGCCTCGTACAGAATTTCAAAAAGAATAGTCATTATAATTACCTCCACCCCTGGAGAAAATGGTATCCCTTTACAATTAATTGAAATCGTTGCAAGTGCTGGAAAGGGTATCTGATCTTGATGAAAAGATACCATTGCAATGTAAAAACCTGGAAGTAAGACTGAAATTAATAAGCCTAAATATCTTAATAATCTTTCAAGTGTCACAAAATAATAAGGCATGTACAAATCTTCAGCGGATTTTAGTAAAAATTGCAAATTAATTGGTGCGATTAATGCTGCTGGAGCACCATCTATTAATATACAAAAGCGTCCTCGTTGCAGTGACTCGACAATCATATCTGGCCTAGTATTATAAGTTAAAGACGGGATAATCGAATATGGTGAATCTGATAGCAACTCCTCAAGAGGAGAAACCCCATTTAGAATGTCTAGATCTATCGAATTAAGTCTGTTTCTTGCTTCCTCTATAATATTCTCATTTATTACATCTGAAAGGTAGAGTAATGAAACGCCAGTTTGACTTCGTTTACCGATCGTAAATATTTCATTACATAAAGTGGTACTACGTACTCGTTTTCGAAGTAATGCCACATTTGTTTCTAGAGATTCTGTAAATCCGTCACGAGCACCTTTAATTGAAACCTCATATGTGGATTCCTCAGGTTGACGTTGTGGAACTTTTGATATATTTAATGAACATAGCTCTCCAGTTTCTTCAAATAGTAATATTAATTCACCAGAAAAAACTTTCAATGTGATTTGCTGATCAGTGTCCTTTTCGCCATAAATGATGGGTATTAATTGTAAAGTATTATTTTGGAGATTGGGTAAAACAAACTGATTCATATGAATAGTATCAATCATTCCACTAGAATAGACAAAAATCACTCGTTCACTTTTCGTATGATTATTTAAGATATGAACTTTTATTTGCACATCTGCACAGGTTCTAAATAGCTTTCTTATTTTTTGTTCATTTATTTTTGAAATGGGAATTAGCCCCCTTTTAGTTTTACCTTATATTTTGTAACAAAAAGTACTAATAAAATCGATATGAAAAAGATAATTGGTATAAATATAGGGAAATAATTATTTTTTACAAATGAATGAACATTTTTATCCGTAATAGGTATACAAGCGACTACAAATAACACAAAACATAAAGACCACAACAAATTTTTCTTATTACGTTTTGATCTAATATTTAAAATATCAACACATAAGAATAAAGTTAACGCAATTCTAATAAAGGAGGCTGACATAAATTGATAAACAGAGAGAAAATCTACATGTTGAATAAATTGACCAATACTTAGTAGTCGCCATTGCTCATAAACAGGGTAGCGCATTTTTTCTGATAATTGAGGACCAAATAAAGAGATTGAATAAAATAATGGAAAAAGTGATGATAGTAATATCAAAAATCCTAATAAAAATAATTGCCAGAATTTAACTCGACTTTTGATATGACGTTGGATTAGTAATAAAAACAATAGTTCAATATATCCTCCAGCAATGAAAAAGCTCCCTTTAAAAATAGGACTCCAACCTTTTTGCAACATCGGTTTCATCCAATTTATGTGCATAAATTGGATATTTGCACCATCAAGAAAATATTCAAACAATAGAACAAAAGGAAAAAGAAATACTGATATAACAGCAATGGAAGATATGCCGGCATAAGCACAATAAGTACAGATAATTAATAAACATCCTTCGATAACAATGATTGGTGTTTTCGGTAAATAAATAACTGTGATCCAATATGAGGTATTTTTTAGAGCAATGTATGTATTTATCAATAAAAAAGCTAATAATGGGATTATAATGATAGAATAGGCTAAATTTCCATATCGCTGTTTTATCAGTAAAGTGATGGATTTTTCTTCTGTTTTTATCATGATGTAATATAAAATGCAAAGCCAGACTAATAGAGCTGGTAAAGCAATGATTACCGAAATCCACGAATCTCGACCAGCTATGTCAAGTATTATTGGAATCAACATAAAATGGTGCATAAGTATACTGGAAAATAGTACAAGGATTAATGCTGCACTAATGAAAATTTTTTCATTATTCATTTTTCGAGCAATACCTCCTTTTTCTACTATTCATTTATTTCATGAACATGTATATATTATCCATTGATACAACAACCTATACGTCAAAAAACTGCAGCCATTACCCAATAATAGAGGTAAAAGCTGCAGTTTACTTTATCAACTACTTTATTAATTTATTTAATTATAATTACTTTCGTGTGCTTCAAACAATTCATGTACATATTGAATGCCTAATCCAAATGCTCCGTCATGCTCACTTGTGTAGTAAACGTGTCCCTATTATGAGTGATACTTTGGTAGCAGCCTTTCCTCCATCGGCATTACCCGACTTCATAGGTACTACGCTGCTATCCGATTCGCTACATCGGCATTTGGTTTCCTTACTCTTTATCGCTTGTACAACATACTCTTCTATTAAATGAAAAGACTGGTAGGGTCTCCCGAGTTGCCATATCATATCAATGTGTTACGTGCCAAGGTCTCTGACTCTGGAGAGGCTTTACCCTTCTTGCCTTAACGAAAGGTAAAATGTTGCTTTCTGCTATGCGTAAGGCATCAGCCCTCTCGATTTAATAACATTTCGAAGCTCAATCCCTTCAACCATTTGGCTTTCGGCCCGCAACCTAACTGTCTACGCTTAAAGATTAAAGTTACCAATCCTTCAAGACTCGCTACGAGTGAATGGCTAGTTCTTTCTTGACGGGAATCCCACCCGTTATATGATACGACCTATGCTCGGCCGCAAACGCATGCTTTAGTTGTACAACAAAAACAAAAATCCTTCTCAAAAGAAGGATCTTTATTATGTTAAATATTACAATTACTTCAGCTTAAACCGTTACTGACTGGTTTGTTACGTATTTTACATATTCGGCTGCGTTTTGTGCCAATTGCTCATCGGTTACGTCACCAACCCCGTGCAAAATATACGGTGTCATAAAGGTCATACCGATAAATGGGTTCGTAGCCGTAGCCTGAATCGGCTTCAACAATTCCTCCATTGTGTAACGGTTATAACCGCTAGGCTGATATGATTCCGCAGGACCGAATGGAATATGTAAAACTACTTGTAAAGATCGATTCAAAAGCTGTTAAAGTTTCAAATATTCAAGTGCAACCAAAGAATGGAAAATATGAAATCTCGTTTAATGCTGACACTTAAAAGATACAATATAAAAATAAGTATGGCTAGAAAAGGAAATTGTTTGGATAATGCATGCATCGAAAGTTTCTTTAGCCATTTTAAAACAGTATGCTTTGATCGATATCAATTTAACGATCAATAACAAGTTGAGCACGCAGTGAAACGTTATATTTGGTACTACAATAATAAAAGATTTCAAAAGAAATTAAATAACCTTAGCCCTATTGAATACAGGGCTAAGGCTGCTTAAAATACATTTTTTATTAGTGTCTACTTGACAGGGGTAAGTCCATTGTTGAGTCATCTTTTTCATATTTATCCGATGTTAAAATATTAATTCAATTTGTTATTTAAGATTTTTATTGAGAAAAATATTTACATGTTCTGCAAACATTTCTGGATATTGGAATAGAAATCCATGACCGGAATCCGGATAAATAATCAGTTGAGCATTCGGAATTCGTTGAGAGATGATATAAGAATTAACGGTAGGAATCATGATATCGCGATTTCCGTTGGCCACGAGCACGGGCTGCTTGATTTCTCCCAATCGGTCGAAGGTTGAAATCGTTCTCCATGCCCCGGCACCTTTGATTTGGGCTTGCACCGATTCCGGTTTTACAAGCGGCGCTCTAGATTCTTTTCTTCTGGCAAGACGCTCTAAATACGCTAAGCCTGCCGCTTTGCTCGTCTCACTTTGCTCAAAGAACAAGTACAAGAAATCCTCGGCATCGTTAACTGGCTTGAACGCAACTTGAAATACTTCAGGTTTTCCTGCTTCCGTGCCTTCTCCGGTTCCTCCCCCCGTACCTGCCAAAATCAAGCGACGGACTAAATCCGGATGCTCTAACGCCACGATTTGAGCAATGTAACCGCCCATTGAAAATCCCAACAAGTCGACTTGTTTAAGTCCTAACGCTCTAATGAAAGTATATACGTATTTCGCCGTTCCAAAGAACGACTCCGGTGTCTCTCCCGATGACAATCCTATGCCCGCGTTATCGAACAGGATGATCGTCCGTTCTCTTGCCAGTGCATTGATGAGAGCAGGATCCCAATCGTCTATCGTGCCTCTGAAACGTTGGCAAAAAACGAGCGGAACATCCGATGGTTTACCGAAAGTCCGATAAGCGAACCGAATGCCATCCGCTTCTAAATAAGAAGTTTCTACTGTTTCTGCAGTGAATGTATTTAAATTTTGTTCTAAATTTTTCATTTTATATCATCCTCATAATTTATTTTTTATTTGTTAATCTCTGTGTTTGTATTTAAACGTTGAATCTCCCTTAATATATAGGTTGAAGTCGTTGAATGTTGTACTTCATGTATTGTTACAAACGCTAAAATATCCCCAATTGTTACAAACGAAGTATCACGAATCAAAAATGGATCTTTCAAATTCTCATTTAATTTATCCATAAAGAGTGAATTTATATCGTCTAATTGTAGTTTTAGTAGTTGAACCAATTTAACTTTTGAAGGTGGAGATATAGTCCAGTCTGAAGGTTTTGTTCCGCCTTTAAAAAGTTCAATGAATCCATCAGGTAGCCTTGATGATCCCGTAATTCGTTTGAAAAGCATGCTATCGGTAATCGCAATGAAATGACCTATATTCCATCTGATTGTGTTATTAAACTGAATCGGCTGTATATCATAATACTCTTCTAACAAAGACTCAAATTTTCGGATATTATTTAAACGTACATAGTTTGCAGTTTTCAATATGGTATTCGAGCTCATGATAGCCCTCCTTATTGTATTTTATATAATTGAAAGAGCTATATTTAAAAACTATCATTGAATTTCTTAAATACTAAAACTGCATTATGTCCACCGAATCCGAATCCATTTGAAATCGCATAGTTTACTTCTGCATGAACTGGATGATTTGGAACATAATCTAGATTACATTCTTCATCTGGATATTCATAGTTAATTGTAGGTGGAATTGTATTTTCCAAAATACTTTTAAGGGTGATGATTGCTTCAATTCCTCCAGCAGCTCCAAATAAGTGCCCTGTCATAGATTTAGTTGAACTTACTTTCAGTTTATATGCATGGTCTCCAAATACACTTTTAATTGCTTTCGTTTCAGATTTGTCACCTTCAGGTGTGCTCGTGCCATGAGCATTGATGTAATCGACATCTATTGGTTGGATCTGAGCCATATTCAATGCGAGATTCATTGCTCGTTCTGCTCCATGAAAGTCAGGGGAAGTAATATGATAGGCATCAGTTGTTGATCCATAACCAATGATTTCACCTAAAATAGTTGCCCCTCTTTTTTTAGCATGCTCAAATTCCTCAAGCAACAAAATACCTGCTCCTTCCGACATAACAAAACCATCTCTTCGTTTGTCAAATGGTCTGCTGGCAGTCTCGGGTGAATCATTATTAGTTGACATTGCTTTCATCCTAGAGAAACCAGCATAAGCTAAAGGACTGATGGAAGCTTCAGATCCTCCTGCCAATATGGCATCAGAATATCCGTGCCGAATGTTAAGAAAGGCTTCTCCTATTGCATGATTGCTAGTTGCACAGGCAGATACAGGTGAAAAACTTGTTCCTTTGAAACCTGTTTTGATTGATACGATTCCTACAGCCATATTGCTGATCATCATTGGTGCCATGAAAGGAGATACTTTTCTTGCTCCTTTTTCTAAAAGCATTTTATGATTTTCTAGTACAGTGTCTAATCCACCAATTCCTGAGCCAATAAATACTCCCAATCGATTTGGATCTGTTTTTTCGAGGTCTAGTCCTGCTTGATCTAATGCTTGTTTGACTGCAATATACGCATATTGAACAAATTTATCGTATTTACCTAACTCTTTTTTATCAAAAAATTCTTCTGGAAAAAGTTTCTCGATATGGCCACCAATTTTTGTACTTATATCTTCATAGCCCTCGAACTCAACCTTTTTAATGCCAGATTTTGAAGCCTTTACATTTTTCCATAATGTGTCTACATCATTACCTAATGGTGATACTACACCATAACCAGTTATTACAACCCTGCGATTCATAAAGAACCTCCTATAACAATTCTAGAGATTTTGCCATGCTACCTATTTTTTGCACTTTCACCTTTAAGCGTCATGCATGTTGAACTTGCTTTCGCAATCAATGACTCTTTTTCATCATATATTGAGCAATCAATAAAACCGATGTTGCTTCCTTTTTTGACTACAACCGCATGGGCTTTTAAAGTTGTCTGCCATATAGGTTTTAAATAATTTATTTTTAATTCAACAGTCGTAAAGGATTCACTTTCATTTAATAAGGTAGCATACGCAATTCCCATTGCTGCATCCGCCAGGTCACAAAGTATACCACCATGAACTGTTCCCATCGGATTTAAATGGTCTTCCTTTGTCTCAAGTTGAAATACAGTCTCTCCTCTATTAATCTCGATTGGATAAAAGCCGATTAATTTTGCAACAGGAGGAACAGAAATTTCCTTCTGTGAATTTAATTTAATGGTATTCTTCATTAAAATTCCCCTTTCAGTATTAAATATTATTTAAATACATAAACCTAAAATGAAAATAAAGAATGGATCATAGCAAAGTCACAATTTACTATGCAACTCACCTCTCTAAAAATATTCAAAAAAGAACCAAACGGTCTGTTTTTATTTCAAAAAAATATGGAAATCGCAATTAGAAAAGAATGTCTATTAATTGCATATTTACCATATCTAAATAATTTTTATCTTTGTATAAACGACTAAGGGCTAATGCTCCTTCTAATGAAGACAGAATGAAAACGGCCATTTTTTCTGGATCTATGTCACTTCCGATTTCATTTCGATTCTTTCCATGAATGATAATCGTTTTAGTAAGTTTGATTAAGTCAGTAAATCCTTCTTTTATTGAATCCTCGAATTCAATTGTTGAATCATCAGCTTCTATTGCCGCATTCATCAACGGGCATCCACCTATGACAATTTCATCTTGAGACAAAGTATTAAAAACGCTAATAAATGCTTTAAATTGATCATAAGCAGAATCTTTTGATGCAACTGCTTCTTTATAATTTTCTTTAAGGGTATTTAAAGAATGAGTAAACGAAGCTTTGGCCAATGTATCTTTATTTTCAAAATGATTATAAATACCACCCTTTTTTAAACCAGTGGCAGTCATTATATCAGAGATAGAGGTCGATTTATATCCATGTTTATTAAATAATGTAGATGATTTCTCAATGATGTATTTTTTAGTTCGTTCACCTTTATTAATTTGCTACTTACCTCCTTTTTTTCAAAAAAGAACAACTGGTCTTTTATTAAAACATATTATTATAAGTATTGTCAATCTAACATTAACGGATTAATCCAATTTTTCCTAATAATAATCAGTTTAAAAAGAGAAATCTATCCTATTGTAGCGGATACTTAAATAGTTAAAGGAGATTGGAAAATTCTATTGCTATTCCTTCTCCAATCCCAATAACCCCTCTAGTAATAATAACTGTTTGATTATTGAACTTTCCTGTCATACCTTTAATCCTTTCGACAATTTTCATATATCGTACTTTCCCCTCATACTTTTTACCTAGTACATGATTAAAACCATAAAGGAATTACCTTGTCAATATCCCTTAATCCTTTCCCTACTTTTATGCTCATCCAGACAATGGATTTGTCTGGACTGCCAATACTTCTTCCTTTTCGTTCTCTTTTACAAAACTAGTAATTATTAAGGTGCCAAGAAAAATGCATGAAGCAAGGATGTACGCACTTTGAATTCCACCAAATTTTTCAATAACCGCTCCTGCTAAGGATGGACCTATTAATTGGCCAATCGAATAGAATACTGACACATATCCTAAGACGGCTGGAACTAGAGATGGACTTACTCGTTCGGCTGCCATAGATTGGATAAGTACCAAAAATCCTCCGAGTGAAAACGGAAATAAGATGGAAGCTGCTACAAAAGCAATAAGATGATGATTTAGGACAGGTAGAATTCCTGCAATCATGCAAAGGATCGATGTAATTAGTAAAGAATTTTTTCTTCCTATACGATCAGAAATCATTCCAAAAA
Source organism: Bacillus sp. AFS029533 (assembly GCF_002585125.1). Taxonomy (NCBI): domain Bacteria; kingdom Bacillati; phylum Bacillota; class Bacilli; order Caryophanales; family Bacillaceae; genus Bacillus; species Bacillus sp. AFS029533. The sequence continues at coordinate 53,402 of NZ_NUQC01000019.1, forward strand.
CTGGACTTCCTACAATGATAGATAACCCAGATAATGCAAATACATTTCCTGCAATTTTTTCACTGAAGCCTGAATTGATCATAAATGATGATTGGAAAAGTACTGGGATTAGGTAGCCCACTCCAACCAAGAAATAAATAATTCCGATTCGAATAATTTTTACATTTTTAAATGCCTTGCTAATTGATTGATTTTGGTTGTTTTTCGTATTCGTTTTGTTTTCTGACTCTTTTAGTACGAACAGTGATAAAAGTGTAACGATTAAGGATATAGTACCGAAAATCGTCCAAATGTCCCTCCACCCTAAAGATGGAAAGTAATCACTTAGATTGGTCGTTATTATTCCACTTAAAAGCATCCCCGAACCTACACCACTCAATAAAATCCCAAGTACAAGCCCTTTTTTATTGGCAAACTGAATAACCATTAGGGACATAAGTGGTGCAAATGCTAATGAACTTCCTGCCCCAAGTAGAAACATGATAAGCATGACAAAATAATATGATTTTGCAAATGAAAGAAGGAACAGACAAACTGTAACTAAAAATCCTCCGGCTAATACAATTTTCTTTATGCCAAACTTTTGGGCCAAAACGGCAATAAGTGTTGAGATGACCAAAAATCCAAGTGAAATGATCGTAGCTAAAAATCCTGCCTGAGCGTAGTTGATAGCTAAATCTTCTTGCATAGAAGGCATTAATACACCATAGGCTAATCTTGCAAATCCTGATGTCGCAATGACCAACAAGTAACCTGCTATTAGTTGAGAAAACATTGAACTTTTTTTATTCACCATTTTTTCATCCTCCAATAAAAAACTGTACGGTCTGTTTTTAACCCAAAAAAAATATTTAAATCCAATTCTGTACTATAAAACATCTGATTTTAAAACATCGCTACTTCCTCAATCCTATTCAATTCATTTTCAGAAAAGAACAATCGGTCTGTTGTAATTTAACTACTTATTCGATAATAAGTCAATAAATTTTTAATTATGTAAGATAAAGTTCTTGATTATAAAAATAAGGATAAATATTCCTTATTTTTATTTTAATAGTATAATATTTTACGGCTTACAGCTGGATGCTCTTTAGGTCCAGGTCCTCCTACTTTCACTATATTTTGATAGGTATCGTCTTGAAAAAACACATCAGGAACACCACAACGAATATGACCTGATGGTTTTAAAAATTTATAACAAACTTTAGCTACATCCACACCTTCTTCATAGGTAAGACGCTCCCATACATGCTCAGCTAAATTAGCTGAGATAGAATTATTATCAAATCTACTTTCCCAAGTAGTCTTATCTAATAAGTTAAGTTCATCTTCTTGTGTTTGAATCTATCCAGGATTATTGTTAAACGCTCCTGCACTTACTACTACTTTAATTTCATCTTGTTTTGTAACCAACACTTTTACCTCATAACAAATTTAGTTCATATAATATTTTCTTTGTTTACTATAAGTTTTTCTTCTTCAACTAAACTGCCATTAGCTTAATAAAAAAAATCGACTAAAAAGTCGATCATGTTGTTCAACTAAAGTATTGCGTTAGTTCAATAAGATTTTATTAATATGTTCCATTTAAGTTGGTAATTAATACATTAAACATGTTTTTTAGAAAGGGAGCTTACTAATGAAAGGTTCACATACTAAGCAGCCTATTCCTCACCTAAAAGCCCATAAACACAATTCTAATCAATTTTAGTATCGACAGCCTATTTTAAGTCATTTATTCTTTGGGATAAACGTTTTATGCTGGTATATTTGCTGGATTAATCACATTTGTCGGGGGTATTATAGCTATATTCATTATTAAAAATGACTAATACCTTATTCAACATAAATTAAAAGGATCTGTCCAATAAGCCCTCAATGTCTTTTAACAGAATAATCACTATGATTGGAATGGAAGGTGCGAGACCCCTATGGGAGTAATGTTACAGATACTACTCCACCCTCCCCCTACATAATAATAGGCCCATTGTGTTAAAACTAACTTTGGTCCAATTTATTTAATTAGATTGTTTTCTTACCCTGCAATTACTTTTTAGATTAAGTGTATATTTATTCTAAATAAAATCTATGTAATTTGTCAGATCCTAATTGGTATTGAACTATCGCTTTGGATAGTTCAATACCTACTTTTTTTTTACTCATTTTTATAAATGAGGATTCCGTTTATTTTTCTTCATCTAAGAAAATAGTTATCGTTAAAAGAATTGTGGGTATATCGCTTTTGCACCGCCAGCTAAATTTTGCTGAACCATTCGGCTCAAATTGTCTGCTAAAATTTCATAGTTATCTGCTTCTATACCATAGATAGCCATCTTTGCAATTTCAGCAGGATTTGATTTAGGTGCCTTAATATTTGCTGTCATGTCTGTTTCCATATATGCTACATGTAACCCAGAAACAAGTATATTTTTAGGAGCTAGTTCCAGTCGGAGCGTATTCGTCAAACTCCATTCTGCTGATTTAGCTGCTGGATATGAACCCCCTCCGTCACGCTCAACAAAGATAGAACGGAAAGAATATTTAGTTACTTCCTTTGCAATCTCGGCTGCCACAGCAATTGATTTTTCATCTGTAATGTCTATCTTTAGTGGGATGACACCAGGGAGATCAATCGATTCCAGTTTTCTAACTCCTGTATAAACCTTAGCTCCTCTCGCAAGAAGTTCCTCTGCATGATGACTACCCAGTCCACGATTTGCTCCTGTAATTAGTGCTATTTGTTTTGAAATTTCCTTTACGAATACACCTCATTTTCTATTTATAAATTATTTAGTCTTATGTCTTAAAATTTGTATCAAAGAGTTTTTGAATTCATTTGAGAATATTCATTCTTAAATGTGCACTAAAATTAAGTGATTCTATTATCATTTACCCTTAATATTCGTGAATTATATAACATATATACGCTTCTTGATTTGGTATTGAAGGACTGGAAGTGACATGTTTAAATCGAACTGAATACAACAATACATAAACGACAATCAAGGAAGAAGACAGATTTAGCACGATAACTTCATGTTCTTTTATACTTTCTTTTCTTCGTATTCAAAAAAATAAACAGTAACTACTGCAATTACAATTATAATGATTGGGGAGGAAAATAATAAGATCCCTAGAAAACAAATGGCAAGAATTCCTGAGCCTATTTTTAAATAAATTGAGTTGAATAAACTCATACATGCTAATACGCCTAATAGTGCATTACATAAGAAGAAGGCATTAGCAATTGATACTAATTGCTGAATACTAACTATATCCATAAAGAAAAGAATGAATACAACTACGTGTATACAAAACAAACTTAGCAATGCACGTGACGGAACATTATTTTTATTTTTAAATGATAACCATGTTGGTAATAATCCATTTTTTGCTTGATCTGAAACTAGCCTAGAAACAGCTCCAATTACTAACAGGACTGTACTAATACATAAGGCAATTGTAATGGTCGATATAATTGGAGTTGCCCATCGACCAAATAAACTTTGAAGTAATGGAGCTAATGATTGATCGGATGAAATCGAATCTTCTGAATGTACCCACTGGAATGCCAGAGCTACCGTCAGACTTACAATAGCTATCACTGAAAAACTTAATGCTACAGCTTTTGGAATTGTCTTTTCAGGGGACTTTACTTCTAATGAGTAACTGCCAATTACTTCCCACCCAATTAATGCCCAAAACAACAATAATAAACTTTGGCCAAAATCATTCACAGAAATTGGATTGGATAAAGATATATTGCCATCAACTGTAAATAAAGTATGAAAGCTACCTACAAGTAGAGTTACTACTATAATACTGGACATAATTAATGCAAATTTTCCTACATCTGCAATATTCCTGGTTAAGATCAAATACACAAAACATAGTAAGCCAATTGCTAGCCATTTTTCATTAAAAAGAGTTTGTGTTGTTAATAATTGTAAATAATGTCCCGCTGTCCCAAACACTGCAATAGGACCAAAACAAATTGCTAGTAAAAAGAATATTGCTGAAAGATTTTTAATATGAGTTCCAAAAGCACGCTCTACTGCTAAAGGTACACCTGAATCACCCGGTATCATCAAACTTATTTTCCCGAACATATTTGCAAATAACATACTTAACCCAAGCATAAGTATCCAAGCAAAAATTGCATAATTTCCAGCTATTTCAAATACAGCAGGAGGTAATATGATAATTCCTGAACCTAATATTGGACCGATCATTAGCCCACTTAGCAATAAATATCCTATTTTCCGATTCTCCATAAAATCACCTCAAATTTTTATTAGAAGAAATTGTAATCTCGTATAATTTAATTATATGTAACGACATATAATCGGTAAAATGAATATATACGATATTATCAATCGGAAAATTCGATAGAAGGAGGTATTTATGGAAATACGCCATTTGATTACATTTAAATCAATCGTAGACTTGGGTGGTATTTCAAAAGCTGCAGTCCATTTAAGGTATGCTCAGTCTACCGTTACAACAATTATCCAAGCACTTGAACAAGAATTAAGTGTCCCATTGTTTGATCGAATCGGTAAAAAGGTTCAATTAACCGAAGTTGGTGGTCATTTTCTTACCCCTGCAAATTTTTAAAGCAGATTTAGAATTAGTATATCTAAATAAAAAAGAATCAGAGCAATCGACCTGATTCTTTATCCACTATTCAAATGCATTTAAGTATGTGAAACAATTAATTCACAATCACCATCTAAAACAAACTCCCCAAATCCAACCGGAATGATGAAGTTTGATCCTTTTGATAATATATATTCTTCACCGCTGTGGATTAGTTTTCCATTTCCTTTTATAATACTAAATAATAAATATTGATCATTATAAGTTAAATGTGTTTCACCAGTAATGTCCCATTTATATACAGTGAAAAATTCTGATTCTACAAATGTATTAATCTTGATATTTTCTTTTTGTTCCGTTTTAAAATCCACTACTGTTTCTTGATTGGGAACTGTTGTGACATCAATTGCTTTATTTAAATGAAGCTCCCTTAAATTTCCCTCATGGTCCTTTCGATCATAATCGTATACGCGATAAGTTGTATCAGAGCTTTGTTGTGTTTCTAATACAAGAGTACCTTCACATAATGCGTGAATGGTTCTACTTGGTACATAGAAAAAATCACCAGGCTTAATTTTTACTCTGCGTAGTAAATTAGACCATTGGCCTTCTTCAATTTGGCTAATTAGTTCTTCTTTTGTTTTGCATTGTGGCCAAATATCATATGTGCGTCTTCTTTACAGTCAAGAATGTACCAACATTCTGTTTTTCCAAGATCCCCATTTTCATTTACTTTTGCATATGAATCTTCAGGATGAACTTGTAGAGTGAGTAAATTAAAATGAGATTTTCACTTTAAATCCAGTAGTGGCTCACATTCTTTAGGTGCGCGGAAAGAAAAATTAATTGGGAGAAATATCTAGATTCATTACCAATACAACAAAAGGCTGATCCCAGATATCCTTACAATAGACATATTAATATTAAATGTATTGAATACAGAGGTGAAGAAGATATACCAAATGATTTTTTAGAGATAAAAACTTATAAATAGAAATTTTAAAAAAAATCTAAAAAAGCCATTCATTGGCCACTCACATCTTCTTCATTAATCTCAATTGTTGGTACAAACTCTGTATCCACCAATATTTCATTGATTACATAACCTACGTTAAAAAATGCATTTGTCGCTCTGAAATTTACTAGAAATTTAATTCCCTTTTGGAATCCTAAATCTTCGTATGTTGTTTCTTATCTCCTAAAAAGTTATTTATTAAATAAAACATCAAATCAAAGTTAAAATTATAGGAAATATTTTCTGAAGTAACAGATTTGTGTCGTTTTTGGAAAAAAATGAACTGTACTTCAATTAAACACATTTATGTCGGTGTACAATTCTTTCCAAAACCAAAAAACAGCCTAGCTAAAAATAGGCTGTTTATAAATATTGATAAATCACTATATATAATGTTACAAAAGCTTAAAAGTTAATATACTTTGCTGGATTAACAGCGTTTGATTTTGCTTCATTCCATTGTCCATCATGTAATTCAAAGTGAAGATGCTGACCAAAAGAATGACCCGTATTGCCCATCGTTCCAATTTTTTGTCCTTTTGAAACAGTTTGCCCTGTTGAGACTTGATACTTTTGCATGTGAGCATAAACTGATGTAAATACTTTTCCTTTAATATTATGTGTAATAAAGACAACATTACCATAACTAGATGAATGGTAAGCTCGTATTACAACGCCATTTGCTACTGAGACAATCTGTGTACTTCCTTTTTTTGCAATATCTACGCCAAAATGCGTTTCATGATCAAATGAACGATATCCGAAACCTGAAGATACATACCCTTCCGCTGGTCGAGTAAAATCACCACCTGTAAAATTTGAAGCGGCTTTTATTGCTTTTTCCTGATCTTTTAATAGGTTTTCCTGTTCTTCTAAACTCAAAATATCTTGTTCCTTTTCGTTTACATCATCCTTAAGTTTGCTTAGTATAGCCTTCATTTGAGTTTCTTGATTAACAAGTGTACGTTCTATATTTTGAAGATCTTTTTTATCATTTTCTAACTTATTTTGGGTTAACATAAAGTCTTTCTTTTTTAATTCAACTTTTTCAAGGTCGTTCTGTTGTTCCTTAACAATGTCTTGATCAGCATTCATAAATTTACCAATTGCATTTATTCGTTGAACTAAATCACCAATACTTTTCGCATCAAAAATAACGTCTAAATATGAGTTATTTCCACCCGATTTTTGTATTGTAATTAAACGATTATTTAAGATTACTTGACGCTGATCTAAACGTTTTTGAAAGTCTTTTATATCATCTTGTAATATTTCTATTTCTTTTTTACCATTTACAATCTCTGCTTCTTTTTGGCTCATCTTTATATTTGCATTCTCAATTGATGAGCTAATTGTATCAAGAGAGTCTAATAACAATTTTTGCTGATCTTTTAATTGATCCATCTCATTTTTCGCTTTTTGTGCTTCTTCTTGAACTTTTACTCGTTTATCTTGAATACTCTTAATCTTTGTATTTGGTAAAGTCTCTGCAAGTACACCTTTTGGAAGTAAAGTAAGTGATAAACTTGCAGCTACTAATATTAGTTTATTAATAATTCGTTTCATCGTTTTCTCCCTAAGCTTGACATATACTTATATATGTTAACTTAGAAATGTAACAATTTAATGCAAATTAGACTACACTCTTTTTACAAGTTTTTTACAAGCTCTTTGCAACACTAAAAAAAAAATAATCAGTAAATCATATAATCATAGTGTACTCAACCTGAGTTATTGAAATCTTAAAAATGTCTAGAAACATAAAAAAAAAGCGTCAAACCGCTATCGTTCCAACGAATTTGACGCTAATATGTAATGGGTTCACCTTTAAATAAATTATTGGAACTTCCAATAACCATCTAACATTTCAAAAAAGTGATTTTGATTCGTATCAGAAAGGTTTACTAAAAAAGGTGTCTGCCCTTTTTCTTTTAATACCGTAGCAGCCGGGCCATCTCCAATAGGTGTACAAAATAATAAATTAGTTCCGTTCAATTTTAATATTCTACAACGTGCATTGATTTCGGAATCAGAGAACTCTTCTCCTTGTTTAAGGCCAAACAAATTCTCCCAAATTTCTACTGTCTTATCTAAATTATCTACAACAAAACCAATGCTTTCCAATTTGGGTTGACCTATTATATGTGATCCGATAAATCCTTGTTCCTCTAATTCCGAATGCCTTTCTTCATCTGATTTTTCCCATTCAATAAAAAATGGTAACTTAACCTTTTTTTCCGGATATTCTGGGAATAACAATGACCATCTGATTACTTGACCATCAGCACGAACTCTCTCCCCAGTAAGCGGTCCATATACTGTAAGTCCTTTTGCTTTTAGTTTACTTACTAGTTCTTCAATTTGATTCGTTCTAATTGCTACTGTCGCAGGTCCTTCCCGATTTTCTTTTGCTAGCTGTTCTACGATTTGCGTAATTAATCGATTTTCCTCATGTTTTTCAGCTATTGATAAAACTTCAATTCCTAAAAATTCAATATAACTTAAGCCAAAATAAGTTAGGGTATTATATGTACCCCAAGTTTCATGACGCCCTCCCTTTACAACATGAATACCTCTTTCCTTTAAGGGTAAAATTGCATTCTCTGGTTTTTTGAAGAACCAAACTAGGTGATCAAAGTATAAATCCATTATCGTACTCCTTTCAATCGATAGTTAATGATTTCAGCAACCGCCTTTTCAGCTGACAAAAGAGCACCTTCAAGATGTCCACTATAATCTGAATTCGTCTCTGTACCAGCAAATATAATTTTCTTTCCCCACATGCCTTCTACTGGGAGTGGACCATAGCTTTGGTAATTTTTAAGAGGACTTAAGTCCTCCTCAACAGTAGTTTCAGAATCTGTGGACCAATCTTTGTAAAAAATAGCTTTTACGTTTTTAGCTTCACTTCCAAAGAGTTTAACTAATTGGTCAACAACCAATTTTAAAACTTTATCCTGACCCATTTTTTTACGTGCTTCTGGTGGCATTCCAAAGAAACCAAATAATGCACCAGAGCCTTTAATAGGAGAGGCATCATATATTTCTTCTAAGGGACCAACTGCACTCAATACATATCCAGAAAGTCCTAATTCTCTCCAGAAGGGACGATCATAGACTGCTACTACCTTGGCCTGTCCCGCCATCCACGTAGGTTTTTTTACGATATCAGTAGTAAGATTTAGATGAAGTGAAGGTGAAAATTCAATGTGTTTCGCCACAAGACGTGGTGGCAATGCCAAAATAACAGCATCTGTATGAAATTTTTTTCTCATTCCATTAGAAAGCTCTGCTTCAACCGTGATATCACCAGATTCATTCAGTTGAATTTTCTCAACTCGTGTCTCCAACTCAACGGATAATTTCTGAAAGAATTAATTGACATAATATTCATCCTTTTTTCACAGAATTATATAATTGTGTAGTTTATAAAACAAATATAATTTCTATCGACTTATATGCAAGTATGCTTGCTATAGTCCTCAATTCCATCTGATAATATGATATAACCAATATAAAAACTCCCCAACAAGGCAAGGAGTTTTTTCTTCATTTATTTCGTTCCAGAAAATCTTTAACTCCTTCGAAATGATGCTTCATTTTTCCATCGATTTTCTCAAGAATAAAATGACCGTCTTTTGCAATTGGACTACTTGGTGTTTGATGTACATCAATCGAAGCAATAGAGTGACCCGAACTGATATTTATTGATGATAAGTTATGAATATGTTGCCCAACATCATAATGTATCCAATCGATTGCATGGTGGTAAGCATTTTCTATGAGCATGCTTACTGGGTAAAGGAAAAGTTTACTAGTTGGAATCAGTAATTCTACTACACCTACTCCAAACCCGACAAGTGCCACTTTCTTTCCTATTTCTTTGGCAAATTGAGTGATCATGAATCTTGAATCAACAAACGATTGTCCATTTTTCGTTTCCCCTTGAATGAGTTTGTGATGACCCACGATTAATAATTTTTGTTCATATGGATAATACGTTGCAAATCGTTTCATCATCCAGCATCCTCTCTTCCATAAAACACTATTCATTCATCACGTGTTCCTCTATTAAACGATATGAGACAACTGGTAAAGTATTCTAACGAATGTATTCACTTCTACTTTTAATAATTTATTAACTTTATTTTAATTGTCTCTTTTACCATACTCATTTCTTTACATGATTCTAAATAAATACATGAACAAATTCCAATACTAATCTTAAGAGGTGATTTTAATGGGTAAATGGAATGAACAAGCCGCAGCGAATAATAATTTGCCATCTAGCACAATCAGAACATCTGAGCTTCTGTTAGGCAAGAAAGCAGATCATGAATTTTCAGAAGACCTTTCTGATGGCGGAGAAAGAAATGAAAATATTGAAATGCTGAATAGGAATCCTAAATTGAAATAATTGTAGGTATGCCTCAATTAACAGAAATAAGAGCTAATCGAATACTTGACGATTAGCTCTTATCAATTTGCATATACAAATTAGAAGACACAATAAACAATCAATTCTTTACAAATTAGTTGCATATGATATACTCTTTTTTGGTTTAACTAGATTAGTTTTCAAAGGAGTAACTTCATGAGTATTCAAAACGTGTATCTTTCTATAAAACAAGGAGAAACAGCCACAAATCAGAATAGAATTCCTATTTCCATTAATGAAACATTGCTAGGGCGAACGTGGGGTGATGATTTCCCAGATATTCCTTTTACAAGTCAATATATTTCAAGAAAACATGCTTTAATTTGTTTCGATAAAGAAGAAAATTACACTATCGTTGATCTCATGAGTAAACATGGCACACAAGTAAATCATATTTTAATAGAAAAAAATAAACCATATTTTCTTCGTGATGGCGATTGTATAAGTCTTGCAAGTGGTGCCGCTGTACTTATTTTTCATAATCTATCAGAGCAGAACCTTGGTGACACACTTGATATGCCATTAGTTTTAGATAAACACATAAACGATGTCAATGGTTTAACTGTGAATGTAGTTAAGAGAGAAATTTTAATTGATGGGGTAAGAATCCATCTAACTAGTAAAGATACCGAATTATTTTTGCTGTTATATCAAAGAGCCAATAGCGCAGTTAGCTATAACGAAATTAAAATAAATGTTTGGCCGGAACGAATGACGAAAGATATTGAGCAGCCGGATGTAGGACGGGAAGAAATTAATACCCTTATCTATAGATTACGTAAGAAATTAGGTAAATACGGTCATAAGATTGTATCTGTTCCTCGATATGGTTATATGTTTGAACAAGAGGATAAGTAATAGAGTAAAGAAATAAAAGCTTATGAAAAAGAGTGTAGATTTTTTAAATTCTACACTCTTTTTTTGGCAAAATATTGTATTTGTTATAATAATATCAATAAATTATATAGCTTATAATAAATTAGCTCTTACTTTTTTCTCTAAAATAGTTAATTCAATATAAATTGCAATAAAAGAACACAATGAAACCATTAAAAGAATTATTGCACATACATATACGGGTAGAATTAACAGCATGTACCCTAATATAGTTCCAACAACTAATAATAAATAAAACATTACAATTCACCCTTTTTCGCATTGATCAAATTAAATCAAAATCGTCTTTTAAAAAATTATGTACTCATGTAAAGATATTACTTCATGCTTTTTTACTCAATATCATATTGATAACAAAACACTAACAATTAAAATTACAATTTCAGAAAAAGAAAAAACCTGCTCCGATACAGGAACAGGTTGATAGTTTGTTATTTCATGTATTTTAGTAACCACTTAATTACTCATATTATTTAAGTAAACTAGAAAAGCTAACTTATTTGTAACTTATTTGAGATCCCTAGGTGAAGATTGGCTCAAAAATTACTATTTACTTTATATACTAATTTCTCCCTAAACGATCGGTTTTCTTAAAAGCTTGAAAGACCAAATAAATAATAAACAAAATTGGTATATAAAAATAAAGAAAGCTAGAAGTAGCATATGTCATAAAAGTCCCTATTTTCTCCACATCCAATTTACTTTTGAGACTGATCACCATTATATGAACAATAATTATTGAGAACCATAAAGACTTTCTAGTTTTAAATTGGAACGATTCTTTTAAAATTCGGAACGCTCCCCACAATGCCATACAGCAAGGAGGGAGTATTACTAAGAGCCATAAAAATATATATACATATTCAAATCTTTCGATAAAAGGATAACGAATAATTTTTGACATCATAAGGGTTGGCCAAGTTATATGTTTAAGTTGTCCATGACTAAAGTAACCGAATGAAACGAATGTAATAAATAAGTATAAAATGATTGTATAAGCTTGTGATATATGTGCCCACTTTTGAGATTTTTGATTATTTTTAATAAAAGGAAAGTAAATAAGCAAAAATTCAGGTCCAGAGTACATCAGAATACAATACTTTGCTGAAACGAAATAGTCACTTATACTATGATTAAAAACAGGTAATAAATTCGTCCAATAAGCATATTTCAATGGAAAGTAACATGTTAACAATAAGAGAGAAGGTATTATTACTCCCCAAAAACATATTCCTGTAATGACTCTAAATCCTCCAATGACCAAATATGTGATAACAAAAAGCATAATAAATGATAAGAGCCAAATTGGAAAATATGGAAAAACCCAAGTAATAAGAACTGCTATATAGGACCGAATGATTGTTGTAATGACTAAAAGCATGTAAATATAAAATAAAGTATTTAATATATTTCCTATCCATTTCCCAAATAATTGTTGGTGTAAAGACATAATATCTCCATTATTTGATTTCTTTAACAAATAATACATTAACCAAATAATGATATGTAAAGAGAAACCAACTAGTAAAACCGAAACCCATGCATCTTGTCCGGCTCCTTTTACTATATTACTTTGAAAATTCAGCAAGCCAACACCTGTTTGGGTACTATGAATAAGAAATAATAAAAAAAAGGGAGATACTGTCAGACTTTCTTTTAATTGTTTACTCATAGACGATCTCCTCCACTTTTTACTCGCCAATCCCAGATTGAGATAATACTACTTTTACATTCACATCAAATTTAATAGTTGGATACACATTTTTATAAAATTCCTTTTCGTTCCATTTTTTCGAATGTGCTCGTGCTAAATCACCTATACCTAAAGGATCGACTTGATGTTTTTGAAAGGTTAATAATAGATTTTCAAAATCTTCTTTCATCTGTTTTTCCAATTGATTGTTTAAAAATAGATTATTTTTTCTTTTCATTAAATCTAGCCATTCTGGATAATCTTTTACCATCCCATTTAGAGTAATATCAAATTTCATTTTTGTTTTTTTCTTATTAGTTTTAATTAATCTTTTTTCATCCCCATTTAAAATCGTTAAAATTGCAGAATCAATTTTATTTCCCTTCTGAATATTAAATTCTGTTTGTCCTCTCATTACTCTTCCTCTTAATATTTTATACAGCAAGCTATCTTTTGGGTTTAAGATCAGAGCAAGTTTGTCCTTCTTAAATACAGCTAGCCCGTTCACTTCAATATTCTCGTTTTGATTTATCTTAATATAGGGTACTGAAGCATCTCTACCTTCTCCATAGTAATCAAATAAAAAACTATGAAATGTTGGAAGCGGTACAAATTGGTTCTTAAAATTTTGTTCAACCAATTTATAGATATAGTTGCTGTCTTTCTCTTTGTTTTTCTTTAATAATTCTCCTGCTGGTTCTTCTGAAACAGCCAATAGTGCATTGCTTCCAAGCAATGGATCCCTACAAACCGCCTTAACAAAATATGACACCCCATTTTCAGCAAGTTCTTTTCCAAAAATAAGAAGGTTCAACTTTCCAATTTCTATCGGTTTTGGGGATTGTTCATTTAAAGCTTGTTTAATTAAAAGGGATTTCTTGCCGCTACCTTGGAGAATAGAACTCCCTTTATTTCCTACATCGGTATAATCAGAATAAAGTGCCGTTCCAACAAAATGATCATCAACCTTATCAAAACCATAAACTGATAGGATTTGTACTTCATCAATAATTTTTTGCCGTGGAAAAGAGCAGCCTGATAGTAACAAGGTTAGTAGAAAAAAAGCACAAAAAGAGCATATATTTTTTCGATTTATACTATCCATCTTCATTATTACGATCATCCTTAACTTGATTAGGATTATATCTTTTAAGCGAAAGAGGTCTTAAAAATCTACTACGAGTCGTTGTAAATTGATATGATGACCGAATAAAACTATCGCCGAAGCTTTTTATTCTAAAAGGATACAAAGGAACCATATACGGATTTCCCAATGATTTAAGCTTTAATAAATGTCCTAACAATAGAACAAATCCAATTATTATTCCAAAACCGCCCATATAAGCTGCAAGTAAAATAAGAGGAAACCGCAAAAGTCGAATAGCATTTGACATTTTAAATATAGGTGTTGTGAAAGAAGCAAGTGCAGACAGTGATACAATGATCAGTAAAATATTACTCGTTAGTGCAGCTTGAACAGATGCCTGTCCGATTACAATACCTCCTACAATTCCCAGTGTTTGTCCAATTTTCGTAGGTAAGCGAGCTCCTGCCTCTCTTAACAGTTCAATGGTAGTTTCCAAAAAAATGGCTTCCCATATTGGAGGAAATGGAACATGAGCTCTTGAACTAATGAGGGGTTGCAATAAATCATCAGGCAAAACTTCATAATGGTATGTTAAGATTGCTACGTAAATTGGTGTAGCAAACAAAGAAAAAATTACACTTATAATGCGAATGATTCGAAAAAACGATCCAAGCACCCAATTTAGATAATAATCTTCAGGAGAAATGAAAAAATCTAATATTGTTGTTGGTCCAGTAATAATGTATGGCGATCCGTTCGAAAGAATAGCAACTTGCCCATTAACCATTGCATATACAACCCGATCAGTCCGTTCGGTTGATAAAAAAATTGGAAAAGGCGTATTTGAGTTATCTGAAATAATTTGATCAATCTGTGAATTATCAAAAATAACATCAAAATCGATGTTTTCCAATCGTTGACGAACAGTTTGTACATATTCTGGATTCGTAATTCCATCCAAAAAGGCAATAACTACTTCTGTTTTTGACATAGAACCTATTTTAATTTCCTCAAAAACTAATTCAGGTACAGCTAATTGTTTTCGAAGTAAATGAAGATTAGTACTTAGATTTTCAACAAATCCAACTTTTGGACCGATAACACTAAATTCATTTTCTGTATCATTATTCTCACGATAACCAAGATTTGCATTTTCTACGCTTATCGTCAAATAGCGTTTGAAATACTTGAATTCAAGAATAACATATCCTTTTATTAATTTTTTTTCGATTTCTAATGGGTCATTAGTAAATTGGACATCCTCAAAAGGAATCGATTTTTTCACATCATTAATTGTACTAATTTTCTTAATATTCTCTTGTAATGACGGAAGTAAAAGGTTATTTATTTTATCGGCATCTACCATACTTTTAAAGTAGCTAATGGTTAGATCCTGCTCTTCAGATAATGAAAATTGGTAGAAATCACTCGATTTAGCAGCCTGTTGAAATATGGACGTTATTGACTTTCTTTCTTTCTCGGACTCTTTACTATTTAATTTTCGATCATTTGATTTTAAACGCATTTAGACCACCCAATCGAGTTTGTTTACTAATTTCTATGTATTAAATATACTCTTCCTAGAATTTCCATTTTATTTCCTAGTTTATTTTTTCGTAATTTCTAATTTATATACAATAAAAGCATTCAATTTATATTTAAATTAATTCTCTAATACATCCATGCAATGCTGTGATCACATTTGCGGTTATTCTTTTCTATCTCCTGTTACTCATTAATCTTCAATAAATCTATACACTGAGTTTACTAGGTTTTAATATTCAGATGATATGATGGGTTTAACTTCAAATGAGGGGGCAGAATAAATGAATATTCGTGCATTATTTATCGATATGGATGGTACACTCTTAACAGTCTCAAACAACATTTCTCGCCGAAATATGGAAGCCATTAATAAGCTCATGAATCAAGGAGTCATGGTTTTTCTAGCAACTGGTCGACACTTTGAAGTGACCGCTCCCTACCATAAAGAAATTGGATTACAAACTCCGATGATTTGTTTGAACGGTGCCGCCATTCATGATGGTGAGACAGGAAGAATGATTCAAATGGAAACAGTCAAAGTGAACGAAGAACTACTCCATCATTTGACTGCTGAAGACCCTTGTAATGTTATTATCCATACAGCAAATGGACTTTACTGTAAAGAAACAAATGAAGAAATTGATTATTGGACAAAAGTTGGGCAAATACCACCACGATACATTGGTGACTTAAGACTGGCTAATTATAATGATGTGCTTAAATATAGTGTTCGAACAGATGAACAAAATATATCTGCTTTGTTTAAAGAGGAAGCTGAAGTCATAAATTGGAATGACGGTTTTGAAATGGTTGCTCCAAATGTTTCAAAATGGTCTGCTATTAAAAAACTACTTCGTGCATATCGAATTAATCCAAATGAAGTAGTAGCTATAGGAGACGGACCAAATGATATTGAAATGCTTCGTTATGTTGGCACAGGTGTGGCAATGGGGAACGCTCGCGAAGAAGTTAAAGCAGCATCTGATTTTGTAACTGGACATCATGAAAATGATGGATTAGCTGAATTTATAGAGCGTTATCTGCTTAAATCAACAGAAACATTTGCGATTTAGTGTTCTTTTCTAACAAGTTTAATGAATGTGAGAATCCAAAATCAGTAGTCATAAAAAAGGCTCAGAAAAAATCTGAGCTTTTTTGCTTTGAGATAGAATTTTATTATTGTGTAAAGATGGAACAGTCTTAAAATTATAGATTTCAGAAAAAACGATTCAATTGAAATTTTTCTTTGTTTATAATGGGAAAAACTAACATTATCATTTGTTACTAAAATCATACCTTATGAAAGGTTTGATTCCTTTGTTTGACTTTTTGAATTGAGGGTTTTGGTTTCAATAAATTAAATAAATTGCCTACGATCAAGCCTGTAAATAAATAGGTTAACCCTCCAAATAATGTATAAATAGTTACTCCTACTAGTGCACATATAAAACCGAAAATAACTTGTTGTTTGTCTTTGGCTGGCGATGTAGGAGGATCAGTGAGCATAAAAAATGCAAAGAAAAGCGATGCATTTATAAATGGACTACGAAAAGCATCCGATGCATCTCCAATATGAAACAGATTAGTCAATATTAAGAGAATGAAATAGGTTCCTAAAAATGAAAAAACCATAGGGAATTTATTTACACGACTTACAACCATATACCCAGCGATTAATAAAAATATATTTGTCCAACCTTGAAGATCTCCAAATGCCCCCCACCAACTTTGTTCAGTGTGAAAAAGGATGATAGACATTAATAGACCAAAAACTGCTGGATTAACTATTTGTTTCCTTTTAAAAACAATTATATATTTTGATAGAATTGAAATGATTGTAGTGAAAACAATCACATACCATGCAGTGGTTATACTTAAAATCATCGCGACAATCATTCCAGTAATAACTGCTCCGTATGGCTTAATATTTTTCCTTTTTAAAATTAACAAACAGAATATATCCGTGATTGTTGCCACAAAAACGGCGATCAAACAGTTAATTACTCCTCTACTGGTTTGATAATCAATTGTAGCAATTAAGAGTAAAATCATTAAGGACAGAATCACATATCCTTTTGGTGACTTTATCCATTGTTTAATAGTCAATAGTATCCACTCCTTTATGATAAATTTGTAAATCGGATGAAATTAAAATACCCTCTAAACCAACTTCTTCTAATAGAGTTAGTCCCTTTTTTCTTCCCATTAAAAAACATGTAGTTGAAAATGCGTCAGCCATCATTGCATATGGTGCGATGATACTACAACTAATCAACTCTGTTGGTGATTTTTTATTTTTTGGGTTAATAATATGATGAATTCCTGGCTTTAAACCACTTTTACGCTCATAACTTCCAGAAGTACAAATCGCCATGTTAGAAATTTCTAGTGTGTGAATGATATTTTCCTTATTTTGTGGATGCTGAATTCCTATTTTCCATTTATCACCTAATTCATCTAAACCTCCTGCATAAAGATCCCCACCAGCATTAACAATGAATCCGTCAAATTGTCTCAATTCATTTACAGCAAGATCAATGGCAAATCCTTTGGCAACAGCACCTAAGTCAATCACTAATGGCTTTTTTAAAAGTATTGTTTTATCTTCTTCATTTAAGGAAATATCCGAGTAAGTAACTTTTTTAGATGTATTATTTTGTATGAGCTCTTCTGTTAAATAATGTTGGTTAAACCCAACATTTTCCATTATTTGACCGACCGTTGGATCAAATAGTCCATTTGTCCATTTAGCCACCTCTAACGCGAATTTTAATGGCTCAAATAATAATGGACTAACAGCTACTGGTTTATTAATTTGTTTACACACCTTCATTAGTTCACTATCCAAACTAAATCGACTACATGTCCTTTCAACTTCTCGAAAAAAATCAAATGCACGATTAATTGAAGCTTCCGTTTCCTCTAACGATTTTGATGTGACTACTTTAATATCAACAATCGTATCCATAAATAATTTCGTTTTTCCTATGATTTTCTTCATTATATGTTCCTTGCCTTTAATAGAGCATCTTGAATAGCATCTTTAAAGGCCTGTGTACTATATGTCGCTCCTGACACATTCCGAACTTGTGAACTTTGAACACTTACTACTTCATTTGGTAAATTTACAATATCATTCTCAGAATAATGCATACCATAATTACTTATCTCTACATCTATTATTTTATCTTCATTTATCTTTAAGGCGATTTGAATCGATCCACGACGATTAGAACCCATCCCATAAAAAGTTCCATTTTTATATAAACTTTTTTTTACAATATTATTTTTAATTAACGGTACATTGACCTGTTCTGTTTTTGGCGACGCTACATTCGAATCTTGAATCTCAGTTGTAAAGTAGCCAGTAGCATATATCGCTCCTATTGCAGTTGAACAGATCGTAACCCATTTTTTACTCATTTTGCCCATTTACATACCTCCAGTTCTTATTATCATCTTGTATTATAATGAGTAATTCTTAAAATTCTTTTAATTGCTAAGCAAAATTAATAAAATTTCTAGAATTTTTTTGAAAACTTTTCTTATCAGATAGCTTCATTTTAGAAGCTGAATAAACAGTTTAAGATAAATTTAGATTACTTTTTCTTGTTATTCAAAAAATAGGTAGCCATTTAAAATTTGTTTCTTCTAAAAATTACACTATAAAAGTGAAAACTTGATGAAAATTTTGTTCTTTTTTCATTAAATTGCAGAAATTGAGATGCAAGTCTTCTAAGTTGCACAAACTAATTTCTACATCATTAAATTTGTCTATCAATTTTAACCTCTTTTATAAGGAGATTACATAAATACTTTAATGATAATAATAATTAAAAATAAATTAAGGTTACTGGTAAAAGGAGTAGTTGCCCATGCCTGAACATTTTGAAATAATTACAAGAACAATGCTAGCATTTTTAATATTGTTCATTGGTGCTAAACTATTAGGAAAACAAATTATTGCTGAGATGAATACCTTTGATTTTATTGCAGCTATTTCAGTTGGGAGCATTATTGCAAATTTAGCTTTTAATTTAAATATAAAAATCCACCATGCAGTATTAGCTTTTTTAATTTTGGTTTTAGTCATTTTACTCGTTAGTTTTATTTCCTTGAAAAGCAGAATAGGTAGAAATTTACTTGCAGGTAATCCAACTGTCATAATTGAAGATGGAAAAATTTTAGAGGCTAATATGAGAAAAATGCGCTATTCTCTAGACTATTTAAATCAACAATTAAGAGAAAAAGGAATTTTCAACATAGATGAAGTTCTTTATGTAGTAGTTGAAACAAATGGTAAAGTATCTTTTTTACAAAAACCACAATACCGAAGCGTAACAAAACAAGATTTAAATATACCGACAAAACAAGAAAGTAATTTACCTATTGAGTTGATTATGGATGGGGAAATTATCTCAAAAAATTTAAGAGAAAATAATCTGTCAGAATTAAAATTGCAAGAAGAGCTAAAAAAACGTAATCTTCAAACGAAAGAAGTAGTGTATGCTGTGTTGGCAGCAAATGGAAATATTTATATCGATACTTATAAAGATCAGATTGCTTCTCCAACTGATCAAGAATGAACGATAAATTATTTGATAGGATTATTGAATAAAGTTCAAATAAAAAAGAGCCAATTAAGGCTCATAGATTATAAATTCATCATTAAAAATTCAATTATTTTGGTGGATTTACTAATTTATTATGAACTTTTACATTGATACCATCAGTATAAACCATTTTTCCACCATAATATCCTACTGATAATACTAGAATAAGTGAAGCTAAAGAAAAGATTAAATATAAAAACTTAAGCTTTTTAAATAGTTCTTTTTTCTTGAAATAAGTAGAATAAATTCTAAAAGCTGCAACAATTGTTACTAGCCAGCTTGTAAGTATTGCTAACTGATCGTGTATATGCAAGAAAGTAGTATTACCTCTAGCCATCTCTTCTGGTCCAGAAGAAACTGAAAGCCAAGCGGTAAGTGCTGCAAAAATCCAAAGCCACAAACCACGCTCTGCTTGAAAGTTTACTTTCTTAAAAAAAGCACTCCAAAAATCTTTTAGAACTGCTAAAGTGATAAATGCAATTGGGAAATGAACAAGAATTGGATGAAGATGAGAAGTTACTTCGTTAATCATGTGAAAACCTCCTATTTAAAATAGTTGTGTATTCCCTCTAAGATTACTTTTAATTAGTTTGATTAAAGTGTAAACAAATATTATGAAAATTAAATGAAAAATAAATTAAATTTTCCGAAAAATCAATAAGTGAATTCCATCTTATTTGGAGGAACTCCTCTAATATCTTGAGTGATTTTTCTATTCTTATTCCCTACCCACCTATTAGATACAAAACTACTAATTAGTAGTACGAGTGCTACAAATCCAAGCACGTATTATTTGCAAAAGGATTTAGTTTTAAATGATATTGGCTAAAATGCTTCAATCTACTCATGTCATTACAGAAGGATCAATTGAAAAACGTTTTTTAATTTATGTACACGCAAGACAACAAGGTGAATGGGTTCAAAAGATAACAGGTGTTGATCCATTAACAAATAAAGATCAGCTTCTAAAATTTTGTCCCATAAAAAAAATTACAAAAGATTACCCGCCAACATTATTTTTACACGGAACGAAAGACACAGATGTTCCATATGAACAATCTGTCTTTATGAGAGCTGCACTTTTACAAAAAGGTGTGAAAACAAAGTTCATCACTATTCCAAACGGAGAACATGTATTTGATAAGGAATTCGAACATCCAATCGTTCAAGATTCATTAAAACAGATGATGGAATTTCTCCGACAGTATGTATGAAAATTTGCTGAAATAAAAGACTAATCGTTATTCTTTGAATGGAAAACTAAAAAAGGATGTCTCTTTGCCGAAAAAACGACGATGAGACATCCCTTTTCTTTATTATGCGATTGAAATACCATAAGATTGGGCAATTTCCCCATTCGAATTTGAAGAATCAGCAATAATGACTGTAGTTCCTACGTTAACTTGCTCAAAAAGCCATTGAATTTCACTATTATGCATTCGAACACAGCCGGAACTTACTGATTGTCCTATTGAACTCTCTTTATTGTTTCCGTGGATACCATATGCAGCACCAACACTTAATCCTAACCAGCGCTTCCCAAGGGGATTCCTAGGATCACCTCCAGGAATATTTCCTTTGTACCATGGGCGGTTCTTAACTTTGTTTGAGATGACAAATTTCCCAGTAGGTGTAGGTGTTGACGACTTACCTGTTGCAACAGTAAAGGTTTTTACAAGATTACCATTACGATAAAAAGTAAGTTTATTCGTCTTTGTATTAATCATTAGCAATTGACCAGTTGAAAACGTTGAACTACTTTTAACTGAACTTACCACTTGTGAAATATAATGTGATACGAGCAAAGTATGTGGAGTACTTTGATTATTACTCTGATCTAGAACGATTACTTTGAGAATTGAATTCGCTTTTTGTTTCCCAATTTTAACAGTGAATTTTCCTGTTGAGCTAACTGTATTATTTCCGATTAGATTTTCGTTCATATATACTTTGACAGTTGCGAAAGGTTCAGATATTCCAGTTACATTCTGTGATTGATCAGATATAGCAGAAAGAGAAGTAATCGATGGTGCAACTGTATCTTTTACACTAACTGTAATTGGTTTACTTTTTAATCCTTCACTCACCCCAATGACACTTATTTTCGTAAATTCTTTCAATGGTTTTATAGCATCATTAAATTCACCTTTATCATTTGTTTCCACGGTATTAATTAATTTAGAATCGGTATATACTTCTACCTGACTATTTGAAAGAAATAGACCTTTAATAGCAGTTGATTGGTTTGTTACTTGTTCGATCGTTGGGGTCGGTAAATCTAAAATTGTAAAATTGATTTTATTATCAGAGATTACTAGATTTTGATGATTAAATTTAATTGAATCAAGTTTATATTCTCCTTTTATAAATGAACTTGTAATTTTCATTTTTCCGGAAAAAGATTTCTCTGAAGTTTGTGTTAAAGAAATATTTTTTCGATTCGTACCATTTGAAAATGTTAATGAAACTTTTTCACCGCTTTTTTTCGTTTTTAAACCGATCTCAATTGTTTTACCATAAGTAGCCTCTGTCGTTTTTAAGTTCACATGATCTATATAATTAGAGAACTCATTATTGTTAAAATTAAACTGAAATGTAGTCGCATTCGCTTTCGGTATGAGGATAAGGATTACTAACATTCCCAGAAGTATCCAAATAATCTTATTAGACATAAGCTCTCTCCTTATTTATATTAAATTACTTAACTAATAGCTGGCCTTGGATTCTAAAACTAACTAGAAAACTTATATATGTATCATAGTTTTTAAATGTTTCATTTTTTGTCACAGGATGTTTCAAAGTTGTAAACATTTCGTTTTTTAACCTAAAAACAAGATAACTGAGATAAAAATAAAAAAGCCAAGAAAAATTCTTGGCTTTTTTTAGAATGTTGAAATATATAATGATCAAAAGGGAAAATGGACATTAAAGGAACATTTATTAATGATGAGATTATTTTTTGGATGGTTTTAAATGTTAATATGTTAAGCAATTTTATGATTCTAATAACACTAGTAATGTTTTTTTAGAAGTTAAAAAAATTATTAATCATCTAATAGGTTACTCTAAGTAAAGGTTATTTGATTAGGATTTATTGCAAACTTTTTTTGTTGAATTAGTTGATTGGAACGAAGGGGTGCTCGACTCCTATGGGATTAGCGGGAAGGCTGAGACCCCGCANNGCCCCATGGAAAGCGAGCATCCCGTAGTGGAAATCAACATCACACTACTCCTTTTACTAAAATTTGGTAATTTAATTGACAAGGTTGTTTTTCAACAGCGTCAAAAAAGCCAAGAAAAAATTCTTGGCTTTTTTGACCTATTCTATTTGGGGGGATATGTAAAAAAGAAAACAGTATTAGTATTTTTCTTTTTTTACATGTAACTTACTATAAATGGTATAGTGATTACTGTTATTAACATTAAGATCCAATTGTGTTTTTTAAGTTTATCTTCAAATTTTTGCATCTCATCTGCTGAAATGGTTTTAATGGGCTTCAATTAATCCGCCTTCTTTCTGTTTAAGTATTATTTAAGAATAAAATGATTATAATCTATTGATGTGAACTTAATGTGAATTTATGTTAACTTTTTTAGAATGAATCCTCTAAAATCGTAAAAAAAATATTGAAAAGTTAATAGATGTTTAATTGAGGGTATGTGAAAATTGATAAAAAAATCCTGATGGCTCTAAAGTGGCCATCAGGATTTTTTTTGACTTTATTTAGTCTTCAAAATCTGACTAAATCATATTTTCTGGTCTGATCATTCGATCGAATTCTTCTTCCGATAAATAACCCGTTTTTAAAGCAGCTTCTTTAAGTGTCAAATTTTCGTTAAATGCTAACTTCGCTATTGTTGCTGCTTTTTCATAACCAATATGAGGATTTAATGCGGTTACGAGCATAAGTGATCGATTTAGATTTTGTTCAATCACTTCTATATTTGCTTCTATACCTTTTGCACAGTGATCATTAAATGAAGTGATTGCGTCTGAAAGTAATCTTACTGACTGCAGAAAATTATAAATAATGACTGGTTTAAACACATTCAATTCAAAGTTTCCTTGACTAGCAGCAAAGCCTATTGTCGTATCATTTCCCATAATTTGTGTTACAACCATTGTCAGTGCTTCGGATTGTGTCGGATTTACCTTCCCTGGCATGATTGAACTTCCTGGTTCGTTTGAAGGAATGGTTATTTCACCTATACCACTTCTAGGACCGCTTGCCATCCAACGGACATCATTCGCTATTTTCATTAAATCTGCAGCCAATGCTTTTAAAGCACCATGAGTATAAACGATCTCATCATGACTTGTTAATGCTTGGAATTTATTTTCTGCAGAAATAAAATGTAGTCCAGTTAACGAACTAATTTCTTCAGCCATCATCGTTCCAAAACCCGGATCCGCATTGATTCCTGTGCCAACAGCAGTCCCACCAATAGCTAACTCAGCAATGAATTTCATACTATCTACTATCATTTCTTCGCTTTTTTCTAGCATACGATGCCAACCACTGATTTCTTGACCAAGTGTTATTGGTGTAGCATCTTGCAAATGTGTTCGGCCAATTTTAATAATTTGTTTAAATTTATTCATCTTTTCGTTTAATGTCATTTTTAAATTTCTTAATGCTGGAAGCAATTGCTCATTTACTGCAAGAGCACTTGAGATATGCATTGCTGTTGGAAATGTATCATTCGAACTTTGAGACATATTGACATCATCATTTGGATGAATTCTTTTATCGTTTCCTTTTTCTGCTAAAAACTCATTCCCACGATGAGCGATTACTTCATTAACATTCATATTTGTTTGTGTACCACTTCCTGTTTGCCAAACAACAAGTGGAAAGTGATTGTCAAGTTTACCTTCTAATATTTCATCTACAGCACCAATGATTGCATCTGCTTTTTCACTATCCAATTTTCCTAGTTTTTTATTAGTAATTGCTGCACTCTTTTTAATTAATGCTAATGCATAAATTAATTGAATAGGCATTTTTTCAGTACCGATTTTAAAGTTCTCAAAACTTCGCTGCGTTTGAGCTCCCCAAAGTTTATTAACGGGTACTTTTATTTCACCAATTGAATCTTTTTCAATTCGATAATCCAATTTTTTGCCTCCTAGATTTTAATTATTAAATCATATGTAAAAAGATGGAATCAAAGTAATAATTTTGACATTAGAATAAGTAGAGTTGAGTTAAGTTTATTTATGTATCATTCGAACTTTGTAAAAAATCCTATCTAAAAGAGTAGTCCTTTTTTATTTTATATTGAAATAAAGTCATCAAAATTTAAAATAAAAGTAAGCTAATCCAACAAGATTCGATTAGCTTACTTTTATTTGACTACATTTTCTATTATTTCTTTTTTTTATGAACAGATTCATTATTTAACTGCACAATTAAACTAATTAGAATTTATTTATAAAATCAATTTATACAGTGGTCAATTAGAATAAAAATGCATCTAACGCATATTTACCAGGTCCAATTAAAGCTATACCAATAGCAACTGACATCAATGTTAAGTTGTATTCATATCCATTAGCTGTTGCCCATAAACCATTAGGTCCATGAACTTTAATAATTGCCATCAGCATTGTTACTGCAATCATTATTCCTGCAAGTGGTGTTAATAGACCTAGTGTAAACAAAATTCCACCAATCAGTTCTGCTAACCCTGCGAAAAGTGCAACAGTCACACCTGGTTTCATACCAATTGATTCAAACCATCCACCTGTTCCTTTCAATCCATGACCACCGAACCAGCCAAATAATTTTTGAGCACTATGCCCCACAAAAAGTAAACCGATAACTAAACGAATAATTAATAAACCAATATTTATCATCTTAAAATCCTCCTAATTGTTATTTATCTTTAATTCGAGATAATATTTTAAAAAAATTACTGAATTAATTGTTTTTTATACATTATTTCTAAGACAGAGATTGTGAAATATTTATGTTTTTCTTTATTAACTCATCAAAAACTTCTTTATACTATTGATTTTAAAGTAAAACGAAAGAATTTAGAATTTATTATCCATTATTCACACCTCCAAGTTGTTTCAAATTAAAATATCTTGAATATGAGATAATAATAGTATGAAAAAACTTGGTTGTCAATAATTACAGGAAAAATAATTAAAAAATGTTAAACATACTAGATAAGATTCCCGCATTTTTAATTTAAGTTTAAACAAAAAATGATTTTTTGCCTTTCTCAATACTAAAATCAATACTTATTCGGTAAACGATTTGTCACTAATTAATAATGATCCCTTACAATTACCCTCAGTTAACATTTCTTTTTTCGGTACAAGTTTAAAGTAATTATTACAAGTTCTTTCTAAAAATTTTTTGAATAAATCAATAGTAGGTATTGATTACTGGATGTCTTTAGTTTGATCGCTTAATGATACGTTTTTTGCTCAAACCAAATTACAATAATAAGTAATGGGGGTAAATCGCGTTGAAAACAAGTGAATTTTACTACATGAAGGAAAGTATAGTTCAATGACCTTTCAAATGTGGAGTCCATTTCATTTTTTATTTATGGCTAGCCCTTTTCTATTTGTCACTTTGTTTTATTTTCTATTTAGGCGCTTTAACAATCAGACGTTACGATTGATTGGTATGGGTTTCTCGCTTATTGGGATTGCTCTTTTAGTTGGTCGTAATATAGAAATTTATCACAAAGTGAATCAAGTTTCACCTGAAGAAATCCCTTTACAAATTTGTCATTTTGCTAATTTTATTTTATTATTTGCTTTTTTATATGAAAGTGAATTACTATTTTCAATTGCGTTTTGTTTTAACCTTCCTGCAGCTTTAGTAAGTATTATATTTGCAAACGGGCTTTCAAACTATCAATCTCTCCTAACATGGCAAGGAATGGCGTATCTTTGGGGGCATATGCTAATCGTAGGAATTGTATTGTGGGCATATTTCAATCATATGGTTGTAATTAATTTAAAAATTTTACGAAAAACAATGTCGCTCATTATTTTAATGTACATTTTATCAATCTTTATAAATAATTTGTTTATGAAATGGATGGAACCCTTTACTTCTAATTACTTTTACACAATGGCACCCGAAAAAGGAACTCCATTAGCCTATTTTTACAATCTGGGTAAAGAAACAACAACTTTTGGACTTCATTACAATCTAATGTATTTATTGATCCTACTTTTAGTTGGGCTTTTTGTTGTATTCCTCTTTTATTTGGTCTATCTATTTTTAAATTTATTTAAAAACAGTGCAGTGAAGAAACTGAATGAGCAAAATCCGATGAATTAGGTAGAGTATTTAAGCCTCTTATTAAAAAGAGGCTTTTAGACAGTTAATATAAAATTAGTAGGATATCTTTTAAACGTACTTTTTCAATACAATAGCAGAATTATGACCACCAAAGCCGAATGAGTTTGAAATACCAATGTTTATTTCTTTTTTCCTAGCCACTTGGGGTACATAGTCTAAATCACAATCAGGATCCGGCTGAGTTAAGTTGATTGTTGGTGGAATAATACCTTCTTGAAGACTTTTCACTAAAGCGATCGCCTCTACTCCACCTGCTGCGCCAAGCATATGACCAAGCATTGATTTATTTGCTGTAACTGGAATGTTATAAGCGTGTTCACCAAACAGTTTTTTTATTGCCAGCGTTTCAGATTGATCGCCTAATGGGGTACTTGTTGCATGTGCACTAATGACATCCACATCTTGTAATGCTATTTCAGCTCTATTTAATGCATTTCTCATAGCTAAAAACGCTCCTCTTCCTTCTGGGTGAGTTGCAACCATATGATATGCATCAGAACTTGCTCCATAACCAATTATCTCACATAAGATGGGCGCATTTCTTTTAATCGCGTGTTCTAATGATTCTAACACTAAAACCCCTGCTCCTTCACTCATTACAAATCCATCTCTATTTGCATCAAAAGGTCGACTTGATGAAGTAGGTTCAGTATTGATGGACAATGCCTTTGCGTTACCAAAACTTGCTAAAAATAATTGAGTTATAGCTGCCTCTGTACCACCCGCAAAAATAACATCAGCTTCTCCGTTACGAATTGTATTGAATGCTTCTCCAATTGATGAATTTCCTATAGAGCACGCGGTTACTGGTGATAAAGATGGACCAAGTGCACCTAATCTTATACTTATTTGAGCTGCTGCTGCATTTGATATCATCATCGGTACTAAACTTGGACTAACTCTCCCAGGTCCTCTCTCGTTTAATAAATTTACATTTTCGATAAAGGTATTAATTCCACCAATTCCTGATCCAACATAAACGCCTAAACGTTCAAGATCAATTTTTTCTAATTGTAATTGTGAACTTTCTAAAGCTTGTTCAGCAGCTGCTAAAGCAAATTGACAAAAACGATCTAATTTTCTTGCTTCCTTTCTTCCCCATCTTTCTTCGGCATCAAAGTCACGAACAATTCCTGCTACCTTCGTTTTTATATTTGATACATCAATTGTATCAATAGCGGTGATACCTGATTTTCCGTTAATTAAGTTATTCCAAACTGTATCTACATCATTTCCAAGAGGCGAGATAACACCCATACCTGTAATAACTATTCTTCTCATTATAAGTTCTCCAATCGTTTTTTCTTTATTTTAACGCGTATTTATCCTATTACAAGTTGTAGTTTATCCTAGTATAATTTATACTACGTTGAGAAGGGAGTTATAAGATGAATCAAGAAACCCGACTTCAAGCACTGTCAGAATTTCTAAAAACGCAACGGTCTAAAATAAATCCGCAAATGGTTGGATTACCAGTTGGAAACCGTAGAAGAACGCCGGGCCTCCGTAGAGAAGAGGTTGCCGGGTTAGCAGGGGTAAGTACAACATGGTATACATGGCTAGAACAAGGAAGAGATATAACAGTTTCTAATTCTGTATTAGATGCTATTTCAGATGCATTACAATTAAATAAGGATGAGCGAAATTATTTATATGCACTTGCATTACCGGAAGCTGAAAAACGCTCATTTTCAAATGAAGAAGAAACAGTCATTAGTCCAGCCTTGACTAAAATATTAATTGAACTTCGGAACTGTCCGATCATTATTTCAGATCGAAGGTGCCATATCGTTGGATGGAATCCAGCAGCAGCTCACGTATTTTTAGATTTCGAACAAATTCCAAAAGAGGAACGAAATCTTATTCATTTACTGTTCTCTAGAAAAGAATTTAAAAGTTTAGCAGTGAATTGGGAGCATTTTGTGAAAGGCTTTTTAGCTATTTTTCGAACTTATTACGGACAATATATGGGAGATCAATGGTACACTTCGTTTATTTATGAAATGGAACAAAATTACCCTGAATTTCATGAACTCTGGAATGAGAGCGAAGTAAGTTCGGCCCCAGATGTTTTAATTGAATTTCGACACGCAAAAGCAGGAAAAATGCTCTTTAATTTAACTTCATTACAAGTACAAGGTAACATTGATTTAAGATGTAGTGTTTACACCCCTGTTGAAAATACCAATACAGAATCTAAGTTAAGAAAACTGATGAATAATGAGTAGATTTTCTTCTTTTTATATACTCATGGAGTTCTTATGAGGTACTTAATTTCTTATTTTCGCCTTTTTACTTACTCATGAAGCTCTTATGAGGTACTAAATTTCGTATTTTCGCCTTTTTACTTACTCATGAAGCACTTATGAGGTACTACTTTTCGTATTTTTTTCTTTTTACCTTACTCATGAAGCTCTAATGTGGTAAAATTTCACGTAATTAAACTAGTCTAAATTCAAAAAAAATCCCGATTACTCATAAGAGCAATCAGGATTTTTTGTTTTGCTAATGCTTATACATATTATTTAACTAAAGAAAACTGAGTTAATTTAAATGAATCAACATTTATTAACTTGTTTGTTGCGGCACTAGATTTTGTACCAGTAGCAACAATCTTAATAGTGTGAGCTTTATTTGCTAGATTTTGTATATCGAATACATTTACTTTATATTTACGGCTTGAAGAGTAAAGGTCAATTTGCTTTATTTTTTTGCCATCAATATAAATATCTGCTCTACCCATATTCTTATCTTTTAAAGCATTTACAGTTATACCCGTACCACTAAAATTGTATTGAAGCGATCCAGTTGATCCTTTTGTTTGATTTATCGTGCCACCAGAAGCGCTCGTATAATTTAACTTACTCCAGTTTCCTGAGTATTTAACATTAGAATCATTGTTCTCTACTGATTTTGTTGTTTGCACTGAAATATTAATACTATATTGGCCAGAGCCTTTTACAGCAGAAGGAACGATATAGTACATACCAGTTTTTGTTGGTTTAAAGACAATTTTTTCAGTAGACGTTGTACTAGCAGACTTTTTCAATTCATTCGTACCATAAATAGTTGATGTACCAATGTTGTATAATGAAAGATCAAAGTTTGCATTAGTCGGACCAGTTAACGTAATTTCATATGTTTTGCCTGCTTCTAAGTTTTTAGCCCAAACATCTTTAAAGTCTTTTGCGTCAGTATTAAGACTGCCTTTTGCAGTACCTGATATATATATTCTTCCTTTAATATCATCATCGTTTACGTAACTAATTGATGTTGAATAAGGTGTCTCAGTTTTATCCTGTGTATTAATTACCACAACATAGTTGTACGTTTTTCCAGGTGACATAGCAGTTGTATCTGTAAATGTCGTTGTTGTAATAGGTGTTTTATTTATTTGTACATAATCAGTTTGTGACGACTCTTTTCGATAAATATTATATGATTCTGCCCATTTAGGAGCAGTCCATGAAATTACTGGATATTTCTTTGCAGTATCAAATGATGTTTTTAATGAAATAGGATTATCTTTAACAATAAATTTATCCAAATTGATTCCTGTAGCAGATTTTCTTGCCATTGGATCACTTTTACCAGTCCAAACAATTCTGATAGAGTGATTGCCATAAGTTGTAAAATCATATTTTAATAAACTTTGATTTGATTTCAACGTACTATTATAAAGCGATAGAGATGGGATCTTATTGCCGTCTATATATACATCGGCAATTCCTTGTGTTGCATCTTTAAAACCTTGCCATTCAATGCTAGATCCAACAAATGAGAAATTAACTTCACCTCTAGAATTAAGTACTCCTGCCATTTCTTCAGAGAATTGCGGATTAATTACTGCATTCCATTCTCCATCTAACGTCACTGCGTCAGAATCATCTTCATACGATCCACCGAAATTTCCAGAATAAAGTTTGTAGTTTCCTGAACCACTGTAATCGTAGACATTTACAAAATAGATTCCAGTTCTAGGAGCGATAAAGTTAATCTTTTCTTTGGATGAATTTATGTTCTCTGAGTACGCAACCATACCATTCTTATTATTTACACTAGATGAGGATTCATTATAAACATACAAGTCAAAATCGCTTCCTGTTTGCCCGTTTAATGAGAATGTAATGCCTTGGCCTTCTTTTAATGATATTGCATAAACATCGTTTTTGTCTTTTGTAGAATCTAGACTTCCATTTAGTACACTTTTATCTAATGGAATACCTGGTGTATCATTGTCATCAAAGTTATCTAGAGTTGATGATTTAACAATATTTCCAGTGCCTACTAGACCTTTTAGTGAATCTAATTTCGTTCCTTTTGCACTTGTATATAGCTTAAGCATCTCAGGTGACATGTTTGGATGTAAACCTAGTAAAATAGCAGCCGCACCCGTAGTATGTGGAGTTGCCATAGATGTTCCACTATAATAATCATATGCTTGGGTATAATCAGAAACATATTTAGAATTAATGACTGTTTTTGGATCATTCGATGTTACATAATCAGCGATGTAGTATGGTAAATCATATCGGTTTACATCAAATTTAGTATCTTGATAGATTCCACCAGTACCTTCAACATTTAAACTTGGACCCATGTCTGAATAAACATTTAAATGTAAAGTATCTTTTACAAGCGATGATTTCTCTTGTCCACCAAGTACGTTCACACCAGATAATAATAACTTACCGCCATTAGTAAGATAATTTTTTAGTAATTCTGTATCTGATTTTGTTAAAGTAGTACCCTCTTCAGAGTTAATTCCAATACCGTTCCCTGTAAACCAAACTACAGCATCGTATTGTGATAAATCTGTACTGTTCATTGATAAAGAAGAATCAGAACTGATTGTAACCGTATTTACCGAAGAATACTTAGACAACAGTTTTTGATATGTCGGTAAATAGTTTTTAAAGATTTTAGCAAGTTCAGGAATAAAATCTTTTAACAAGTCTGCAAGATCATTTTCATCATCTTGAACTAGTAAAATTTTCTTATTCGTATCCGTTAAATCTAAATAACTTAATGCTTTATCAAAAGCATCCTGTCTTTGTTTTTCAGATATCTTTTCATATCCAATGCCATCAAAGATCGCTTTGTAATTGTCTCCAGCAATTTGAGCTGATGCTCCAGCTTGATCAATTTTTAATGCTTTTGTAATTTCATCGATTGGGTATTTAGGGACTGAACTCATAATGTCAACTCCAGGAGCAGCAACATCTACAGATTCAGCGCCATAATTTGAGAATGGTGCTAAATTTCCTTTATTATCAACTGCAGCAACGGATAATATATTAGAACTTTCAAAACTAGCAGGATAAGAGCCTTCTTCATCATTATCCATTCCGTCATTACCCGCAGCAGCTACAAATAAGCTATTTGAATTTGCAATTGCTTCTTCAAGTAATGGATCGTATTCTCCGCCACCCCAGCTGTTATTTGTGATTTTTACGCCCATACTTTTAGCGTATTCGATTGCTTCGATCGCATCTGCTGATGTTCCTCCATCAGGACCGATGAACTTTAATGGTAAAATCTTTACGTTAGGAGCAACACCTACTACACCTTTATTATCTGATAGATTTGGACCTTCTAGTGCTGCGGCAATTGTTCCAGATACATGAGTACCATGTTCATCTCCATCAAGTGCATCGTAAACAGTGTTATCATCGTTATAAAAATCCCAGCCATTTACATCATCAACATAACCATTATGGTCATCATCAATTTTATTATTAGGAATTTCTTTAGTATTTTTCCAAATTTTTCCTGCTAAATCCGGATGATTAATATCCACGCCTGTATCGATTACACCAACTACTACTTGCGCTTCAGGTTTTGCAAGTTTTGAACTAAAATTAGTCCAGCTTTCAGGTGCGTCTATATCAATATCTTCTTTTCCTACACTATCATTGACCGTTTGTCCTTTATTATTAAGTCCCCATAATTGTTCATAATAGTCATTCGCATTATTGAAGTCAGAAGCGTAATATTTGTAGTTCGGTTGTACAGATTCAACATTTGGATCCTTTTTTAGTTTCGTTATGTATTCTGAAGTACTTTCGCCTGTTGGAATTTTTACTAACTCAGCATTTAAACTCTTTAATTTCTTAGAAGACTTTAAAGAATATTTTTTCTGTAGTGTAGTGATTTCCCCAGTAGTCACTTTCTTTTTATATTTAACGATTAATTCACCTGTTTGTTCATTATGTTTCGTTACTGATTGTTTATTTTTTAATTTATCTCTTAATTTTGTTTCAATTTTAGATTCTGCCTTTTTAGGGAGTACTTTACCACTTGCTTTTTGCACTTCCTTCATTTGGCTTTTTCTAAGGTTTTTACCAGAGTTTGTCTGATTAGCTACTGTACTATTAGCTCCTGTTACTGAAGCAGCTTGAACTGTTCCAGAATAAATACTTGAAAATAACAGGATTGTTGATACAGGTAAAGCTAAATAATTTTTTTTCTTCATTGTTGAGCCCCTTTTTTAATAGATTCAAAGATTATTAACTAGACAAACATATGTAACAACTAAACATTAATCCATTCATTTAAATGTAAGATTAGAATTATTTAATGAATGAAAACAAATGGATTAAACTTATATGTAGTTACATCATTTACAAATCAAAACTATCAAACCCCTCCTTTCTCTTGGAATTATTTTCTAGTAAACACTCAATAATACCTTTTAGATTACTCAAAAATAGAACTTTTGGATTTGATAATATGAATTTCCGAGGATTTTCAAGGTCTATTTACCTGTAACGTAATTAACAAAACAAGCGTTTTTACTCACTATTAATAAAAAGAGATATAATTGTTACAAATTCTTATTAATTGTAAGGTATTTAAAACAAAATTAATATACAATTAATTGTTTTTTAAGAAAAATAGTAAAATTTTCCTTATCCCTATTTTTTCCATAATTGTTTAAACAAAAAATTAGGGTAAAAACTAACCAATCAACAAAAATATAATTCAAATTTTACATACATCATAATTTAGAGTAAATTGGGGGATTTAAGCATGAATGAAAGAACATAAAAAAGGGCATTTCACTTAAAAATATTGTCATTTAAACGATATTTAAAGAGAATCCCAAGTTAATTTGAGGAAATATCAATTCGTTTTATTAAAAAAACATAAATTTTTTATATTGATTTTTTTTATAATTGGGGAAATTAATAGATTAAATGTTTATTTTGTGATGCAACTAAAATTATATGTCGAAATGTATTTTTTAATTCTTTGTTATAAAATAAAAAAGAGGTAGCAAAAAAGCAAACCTCTTCAAAAAAGTACTTTTAAATACAAAATAAAAAGAGCCTCCAAAAATTTGGAGACTCCCACTTTTTAATATTGATCACTAAACATTCGTTGATCCAAAATAGAATGAAAAAATGTTTCAATTTCTTTGATATCTTCAGCTGCAATGCCGAGCTTTTGATCCCAGTGTTCTGGATGGTCAATGTCTTCTCTGCAAAGTAATACCATTCTTCCACTTTGAATAGAGACAACCATTGCTTTACCTAGAAATTTTCCCGAAAAGATAACAGCAAAGTCGTAGCGATGGCTACCTGCAGCGATACAGTAATAATGAATGTTTTGGTTTTCCTTCTCTTCCGATATAATGTAGAAATTCATCCCTACCACTCCTTTTTTTTACCATAGTTTTTACTTTGAGCATCTTACACTTAAATCGAATGATTGCATCGATTATTAAATAGAAAGAGAGTATAAACTCCCTTTCTTATTAATTAGCTAAAATATGCCAATTTTCCTTTATTTTTATTGTTAAAATTTTGTGATAAATTAAAAATTATGTCGTAATGCATCTAATTATTTTCAAACTAATGTAAATTTGAACTTTTTTTAGATATTAAAATTATTTTCTATTAAAAAAAGATAAACAGTAAACTGTCTATCTTAAATTAAACAAAATGTTTATTTTACTAAATTAGCTTTGTGCAACCTTCTTTTGCAAATTCTTCTTCTAAGATTGCCAAACAAACATGATCATACCACTGATCTCTAATTTTTAAGTTTTTTCGATAATATCCTTCCTTCACAAATCCAACCTTTTCAAGGACGCGTAAAGACCCTAAGTTTTCTGGATTAACTTCTGAAGTCACTCGGTGGAACTTCAAATCTTCAAATGCAATTTTCAAAGCAAGTTTCAAAGCTTTCGTCATATATCCTTGGCCGTTAAATTTTTCCCCAATATGGTAACCAACCATACAACTTTGTTTAGGTCCTCGTGTAACAAAAATGAACTGTACTTCGCCAATTAAAGTAAATTCATTGTCTTCTTTAACAAAGATCGCAAAATCATATCTATTATCTTCTGCACTTTTTTCCATAAACTCTTTAATACTATTCATTTGTCCTTCAACTGTATAAAATTCCTCTTTCCTTAATGTAGGAGACCATTTTTCAAAGTGTTCTTTATTTTCTACATGTAATTGTAACTTAGCCTCTGCATCCTCAAATGTATATGGGCGTACTATAACTTCTTTCAAATTAACCCCTCCAATAAACTTTTCTATCTCTACTATTCGTTATCCATCTACTCATTAATAACAGCTGATTTATTTATACGGAAAATTGTTAATAATGAAATTTTACCATAAAATTTTACAAAAATGCTATTTCTTAAACATTTATGGACAAATTAAAAAGGGGTGATTTGATGGAAGTAAAACCGCTGTTAGAAGTTGAAAAGTTAGCCTTAAAGAAACAAAAAATATTTGACCAAAGCCATCTCCGCTACGTATTAAGAAGTATGCTTGCAAGTATGTTTATTGGTTTTGGGGTAATGGTAGCTTTTAAAACAGGGAACGGCTTTTTCTTAGTGAATTCTCCTGTTGCTTACCCAATTGCCGCATTAACATTTGGAGCAGCTATTGTGTTGATTTGGTATGGAGGTGGAGATCTCTTTACTGGGAATACATTTTATTACACTTATGCTGCATTGAGAGATAAAATGAAATGGCCTAAAGTCTTTGAGCTCCTGGTATATAGTTATGTAGGAAATGTATTAGGCGCATGTCTTTTTGCTTTTATCATTTATACTACTGGACTTTTTGATGCTCCTGACTCAAGTGCGTTTCTATTATCAGTTGTCGAACATAAAATAGATAATTCTATTTTTCATTTATTCGCAAGGGGGATCTTGTGTAATTGGCTCGTGTGTCTTGCCTTTTTCATACCAATGTCTTTTGGTGAAACTGAAAATCTAACAAAAATTACTGCGATGATGTTATTTGTATTTTGTTTCTTTATGTCCGGTTACGAGCATAGTATTGCCAATATGTGCTCCTTTGCAATAGCACTTGTAATTGATCATCCTACCACTATTTCTGTATCAGGAATTATTCGAAATCTAATTCCTGTAACAATTGGAAATCTTATTGGTGGAGAATTTATGATGGCAGTTATGTACTATTTTGCGAACAAACCATTTTTTGATGAAGAAGTAAATTCTAAATAAGACTTAGTTAGAAACTATCCAAGTTTTTTTTATAGTCTCATTAGAAAAGTACGCTGATTACTCAGCGTACTTTTTACTTTTTTCTTAATATGCTCTTTCATAAGGTTTTGGAGTCAAAGGTTTTCCATCAAGAAGGATTGAAGCTTCATTAGCCCAATAAGGATTGCTTAGCATACCACGACCAACAGCGATTAAATCCGCTTCTTGATTGCCAAGTACAGCTTCTGCAAGATTTGCATCATCTAATTTCCCAACTGCAATGACAGGGATTTCTACTTCTTTCTTAATTTGTTCAGCTAATTTGACTTGATATCCAGGATGAGATCCAGGTCTACCTCCTGAACCGATTGGACCTTCACCACCGGATGAAATGTGGAAGATATCCACACCTGCATCACGGAATGCTTTAGCCATTTCGACAGAATAATCTAGTCCATAGCCTCCATCCACGTATTCTAACGCAGAAATTCGCATAATAAGTGGCATGTCAGCTGGCATTACACTTTTAGCTGCTTTAATCACTTCTTTTCCAAATAAAAATTTATCCTGTCCATATTCATCTGTTCTTTGATTCGTATAAGAAGATGCGAATTGGTGAATAAGATAGCCATGAGCACCATGAAGCTCAATCGTATCTACACCAGCAAGAACTGCACGCTCTACACCTTTTTTGAACTTTTCAACCATTTCTTTTACTTCTAAAGTTGTTAACTCATGTGGAGTTTTTGAATTCTCGTTAAAAGCGTTTGGTGAAGAGGACACTGGAATTGGAGCATCTTCAGCTTTACGTCCTGCATGAGCAATTTGAATCGCAACTTTTGCACCATATTTATGACATTCATCGATAATTCGCTTAAATGCCGGTATATGGTCATCACTCCAAATTCCTAGGCAATAATCTGAAATGCGGCCTCGATCTTCAACGTTTGTCATTTCTATAATGATTAAACCCGTACCTCCGATTGCACGACTTGTATAATGAACGAAATGCCAATCTGTTGGAATCCCATCTTTTAAATGGACCGAATATTGACACATAGGGGGCATTACAACACGATTTTTTAATTCTAATCCTTTGTATTTGAATGGTTTGAATAAATTAGACATAGTCAACGTCCTCTCACAAACTTTATATTTAAGCTACAATCCCATATTATCCCAATCATTTTAAAAATTCTATTTAATTGCTCAGTTCACTCATTTATCTTACCCAAGAAATAAAATATAAAAAGTAGAAAGCAATATGCCTTCTACTTTTTTAGTATTCAATCATTTCAAAAATTCCAAATCGTTTTATAAGCTTGCTTCCATGAAAAGAAAGTCACAATAATTAGCAAGACTAAATAAATCATTACACCAAATGGAATAAATGTTACCCCCCAATGAATTAATGCCAATATGCCCCCTAATATTAAAGCAACCATTATTTTGAGACCGGAATTTTGAGTGGCATCCTCAAATGACTCTGAAAATGGTAGCGATCCCTTAAGATAATTTGAGCAAATAACTGTATATAAAATTGAGCTTATAAAAACTACTAATAGATCAGGAATTATTTTTATACCAAAGATTCCGATAAAAATTATACTTAAAATAAAATAGACCGGAAAATATAGATTTGCGATAAATACTTTTAATGTTGCGCTATATAATGGTGCTAGGTTTGATACAGGAGCCGTTTTGTAGATCCAGGCTCCTTTATATTTCCCGGAATATTTTAACATTGCAATCGCATTAGGGATAATTAAACAAGACATATAAATCGTTAGAAAACTCTTACTTGATACGATATGATGGTAGGAAGAAATTTGTAATTGATTGAATAAGAAAACAAATGGGAGAACGATGGATAATCCTAATGACGGATAAACCTTTAGTCGGAATTCCCTCTCGTTTCGTATCATATTATCTGCAAATCTAAAAAATACTTTTTCTTCATTATTTTTACAAATTACATTAGCTAGCCAATTTTTCCACTTACTGTCTTTTTTTCTATTTAAGCCGCTATTATTTGATAATTTTTGAAGATTTTTCTCAAAGGATGGGATCAATAAACTGTAAAACATGATTGCAATAATAGGGATTATTACTGCTAAAATAGAAAATCCAATAAGATAAGTACTTGTATTACGATTTAAAATCAGCTCAAATGGTGCCCCAAACCAAATAGGTGGAATCAGAAAATGGTACCAATTTGGCGAAAATGACATATCTAGATTTACAAAGCTAAATGCTCTACCAACAAGTTGATAACCAACAGCAATTGAAATTGATAGCCCGATTTGAACGTAATTGATAATATCTTTTAACTTTTCACCATCAAAAAATCTTAAAATAATATAATAAATAATTGAAGTTAAAACAACTATAAATAAATTGACTAGAAGAAGCTCTACAATCGCTAAAATTAAAAATAAAAAACCGTGTCTAAATGTCCCAACTATTACTGGCAATGCTGTAATAGATGTAGTTATTAATAAAAGATAGATCGATATATGTACCATTTTAGCAGCAGTAATCGTCTTTTTTCCGATCGGTTTCGTATGAAGAATCCCCTTGTCTTTCACATCAAGTAAGACATTTGAAAAATCTGAGATCATTGATGTCATGATGAGGAACATAATAATGCCAAAAAAAGCGCTCATTTCATATACATAACTTTTTCCAAAAAGCACTAAAGGTATGAGCATTAGACTAAGTAAAGCATACATTCCTAAAGATTTTGTAACTCCATTTTCTTCGTCTTTTTTTGTTTTCTTGTTATTTTGATTAAAAATGGTCGGTGTCCTACGACTATCCATTGTTAATTTAACTGCTAAAATTTTACGCATGATTGGATAATCAACACCAAATAGTTCAAAAAGCGGTCGAAAAAAGTCTAAGATTTTTAACGTAGGGAAATCCTTCACAGTTATCCCCCTTTTACAATGGATACGAATTCCTCAGCTAAAGCTTGATGTTCATTAAATCCTGTAAGCTGATTGAAAATTTGTTCCAATGATCCTTCTTCATTTTGCTCCTTTAATTCTTTAAAACTACCATCTGCAACGATTTTGCCATCATTAATCAAAATAATTCGATTACTTATTTTCTCTACTACGTCCATAATATGTGATGAATAAAAGATCGTTTTTCCATTAGCTGCGAGAATGTCTAGTATTTCTTTAAATACCATTACACTATTTGCATCAAGTCCACTAAGTGGCTCATCCAAAAATAATAGGTCAGGATTATGTATTAAACTTGAAATGATTAGGACTTTTTGCCTCATCCCTTTTGAAAAAGAAGCAATTCGCGATAAATAAACTTCCTCCAAACCAAATACCTTCATTAACTTCATAGCCTTCTCATCAGCTTCATCAAAATCCATTCCGTATAACTCGCCAACGAATGTTAAATACTCTCTGGCTGTTAGATTATCGTATAGTTCGGCAATTTCAGGAACATACCCAATATTCTTCTTATATTCAACATTCTGATCTGAAATTTCCTCTCCAAAAATCTCAACCTTCCCAGAGTAATTCCCTTCTAGTCCTAATAAAATTTTGATAGTCGTGCTTTTACCTGCTCCGTTTGGACCAATATAACCAATAATTTGTCCACGATGAACTGTTAAATCAATCCCTTTTAAAACCGATTTTGCACCATAATCCTTTTTTAAATCCTTCAAGCACAATACGACTTCGTGTTTTGTCTCGATGATGATCACCTACTTTTTATTTAATAATTCAATTTTAATAGACTATTAATCTTGTTGTAAGAGCAAGAATTACCATATTTTAGGAATTTTTTTACAATAACAGAAGAATTTTTTGTCTGTTTTAATTTAAAAATGGAGTTTTAGAAAAGTTAATTCAAGTCAATATAAAAAGCATCGATCTATAAAATCGATGCTCTTTTGTAAATTTGTATTAAATCATTCAGTTAAAATAATTAGCATTGTATTTAAACGATCTGAAGTGGTGATTTTCCAATCAGTGGAGACTTGTTTCCAGAGTAAAGTACGATCAAATTGTGTAGTGCTCGAGTACATCCAACATAAAGTAATTTAGCGTCTTGTTTCGTTTCTTCGTAGTGTTCATCATCTACATCGACAAGTAGTACTGCATCAAATTCAAGTCCTTTAGAAAGATACACCGGTACTACCGAAATGCCCCCTTCATATTTTCTCTGTTTTGAATGAATAAAGGATACTTCTTCACCAGCTGCAGATAATTCACTGTGTAAAATTGCACACTCATCCTCAGTCCGACCAATAATTGCAATTGTATCCATTTTATCCTTTTTTAATTGACGGATGGAATTAATGATTATTTCAATCTGATTTGAGTGATCTACTTCTTGTATTTTAACTTTTTCCCCACTTCGAAATACTGGATTTGCTAAGCTAACAGGTATATTTGCCTTTTTTATAATCTCATTCGCAAACTGAATG
Organism: Bacillus sp. AFS029533; assembly: GCF_002585125.1. Lineage (NCBI taxonomy): Bacteria > Bacillati > Bacillota > Bacilli > Caryophanales > Bacillaceae > Bacillus > Bacillus sp. AFS029533. The sequence continues at coordinate 94,554 of NZ_NUQC01000019.1, forward strand.
ATTTCCATTGTGGAACGATAGCTTCTATTTAACTCGTAATAGGTTACTTCTTTTGCATTGAATACCTCTAAAAACTCATCCCAATTATTAATACCTTGATACTCGTGAATGGCTTGGGATAAATCTCCGAGAATCGTGAACGAATTTCTAAGCGTCATCTGCTTTAATAGTGCAATTTGGAAAGGTGAAAAATCTTGCGCTTCGTCAACGATTACATGATGGAACTTTTGCTGTGACTCAATTCCAAAAAGACGATTGTGAATATAGACTAGCGGAGCCAAATCCTCCTGATCCATCTCTTTCTTTTTACAATTTAAAGATGTTGATTTAATAATATCTGCTGGTATTTCGTCTACAATAGAAGCACCCTTTGTTGTAGTGAATAGAGATTTATAGAAAGAAAGTGCAGTATGCTTTGGCCATTGTTTCATATAAGAATTTAAATATTGAATAGCTTTTTTCTTTTTCTCTTTTCTTATATTTGTTTCTTCTATAATCTTTAGCTCATTATCAATCCATTTCTTGAGCCTTGCAACAATTCGTTCTCTCCGTTTAGCAAGTGGATAATGTTTATATTCAATACTAAACCAATGTTTAAGTGTTTCTTTATCAATCATTCTTTTTTTCCAAGGTTTGAAATCTTTCTCAGGAACAGCTGAGGCTTCATACATATCCATACATCGATCAATATATGACATAAAATGAGTTGAACCTTTCCATTTACCTGGACTATATTGATTGATTTCAAGACGATTAGCACCAATTGCGAACCATTTGTTTAAGTTTTCTGACGAATCCTTTAATTTTACATCATGGTCGAGAGTATTTAATGCCCAATCTGAAAATGTTGTCTGTTGGATGCCACCTACTCCTAACTCTGGAAGAACGTTAGAAATATAATCTAGAAACATATTATTAGGTGCAAAAATAATCATTTTATCTGCCCTTAATGTTTCACGGTATTGGTAAATCAGAAATGCAAGTCGATGAAGAGCAACAGTTGTTTTTCCGCTTCCTGCTACTCCTTGAATGACTAAAGGTGTATTTTTGGATGAACGAATAATATCATTTTGTTCAGATTGAATAGTAGAGACAATATCCTTCAAGCGATTATCTTTGTTTTCACTTAATCGATATAGAAGAAAATCATCAGTAGTTGATACATCTTGATCGCCTTTTACATATGTATCTACAACGCGTTGGAGATTTTTTTTGCGGATTACTATATTTCGTTTTAAATAGATAATACCTTCGATAATACCTTCAGGCGATTCGTAATAAGCAGGATCGTCCCCTCCAGTAAACGAATAAAACATACTAGCAATTGGTGCACGCCAATCAATTATCAATGGATTTTCTGTAGCTTGTTCTGATATTCCTACTTTTCCTATGTAAACTGGTACCGAATCTTTATGCTCCTCTTGAAAATCCATACGACCAAAATAAGGTTCGTTTTTAGCTAAGCGAAGATTCCTTCGATTTGTTTCTCTTATTCCTTCTAGTACTTGTTCGGTTACATCACTTCCAGTGTAAACGGGAATCCCTTCAAGTTTCGTTAGTTGCCGTTCCATTTCAGATAAAATTGTGTTTAAATATTGAAGTTCTTCTTCGAATTGCTGTGTCGCCATTTTCTAACCTCCCTTTATGTAAATAAATAGCCGAATTTTCAGACGGAAAGCTATTGTATCAAGAATTTAATAATAAAGTAAAGACATTATTATTAAAAAATTATTTTTGATAATGGTTAAGCTTTTCTTGTTATATCAAATAAATTAAATATTATTACTATATGGAACTAGGAAAATGACTGTAGCTGAACAAAAGAAAAAAGAAACTATAATAAATTCAATAACAATTTTAAATTAAAAAAGATGAAAACTGTACAACACAGAAATCATCTTTCCATTACGGATTACTTCTTTTTCAAAATTATTTTTAAAAGAATCTTTCATTAAGTGATTTTCACTTGTTTTATTGTTTTGTTTATTTTGTGAAATTATATATCTTTTTACTTACATAGTTGTCCCTTTATCTACCAAGATAATTTTTACGTTTACATTAATTTTTGATTGTTGGTATGCACTAACCCAATCATCTTCTACTTTTTTCCATTCATGGTATTTAAATGACCTTGCGAATTGACCAAGACCAATAGGATCCAACTTTTCTTTTTGTAGTGATTTAATTAAATGATTAAGTTCTTTTTGTAATTCATGCTCAATTTCCTTTTTCAAATTTCCTTGTGATTCATCATTTAATAATATTGGGGATTCTGTTATTGATACCGGTAATTTAAGGTTTATATCAAATTGGTATTTTCCATCTTTATATTTCTTTTTTACATTCCTTTTTATATCCCTAACATAAAAACTGATTTTATCATTAGGGATGGTATTATTATTTTTGTTGTCTTGTTTATCCTTTAACCACATACTTATTTGTCCTGTATTTCTATCCGCTAATATTTTTATTAGCAATGTTTCTTTTAATGATAGGGACCTACTATATTGATTTTGATTGTTTAATAAAGTAGTACCACTTATTTCTAAAATATCATCCTTTAAAGTTAATTCAGGTGCAAAAGGTGTAATACCTTTTTCTGAATTCAAAGAGTAAAAATTTCGTAATGTAGTTCTTACTGAGACATTTCTAAAATTGGCTGTTTTTATTAACTGTGGAATAAAGACTGATAATCTTGGCTTATTTTTCGGACTAAATTCAAAAACATCTGAAACAGAACCGTTAATAACTAATATATCAGCATTAAGACGCATCTTTGGATCTCGGTAAAATACATCTAATAAAGAAAACCAGTCGTTACGTTCAATTATTTTTCTACCGATTAATATAGCCTGCAACTTACCACCTGCTGTAATACCAGTTGCTTTTGCATCAAAATAATCTCTGGCTTCTTTGAAAGATAAACTTTTCACTTTAAATTCTTCATTTTTTTCTTTCGCATCTTTACTAAAAACAGGGCTTGACATATAAATAGTAACATTCCCTTGTTCGTCTAAATCAATTCCGTATAAAAGCGCCATAGTAATGTCTTCAATATTAACTTTATCATTACAACCTGTTAATCCCATTAATATCATCAAACTTAATAAACAATGAGCAATTTTTTTCACTTTGATGTCACCCGAAATTTTTTTTATTTATTATTCCACCTATCCATAACAATATAGGTAGGCCTAAAATAACAATGAGCCCCAAATTAGAAAAAGTTTTCACTTGAAGATCAAAGAATTTAAAGGATGGAATGAAAAAAAATGAACTAATTATAATGAAACTAAAAATAGTCATTACAAAAAGCGGAAATCGTTTTATTTTAAATAACTCATAAAGTCCGTCCATACCTGCCCAAAAATAGGTAACCCATGTTTTTGAAATTACCATAAATAGTAAAGATAATAAAATTACATCCATTCGCTCTAAAAATTGAAATTCGATAATACTTAAAATATCAATAACAGGTGCAAAAATAGTTAATATCTCATATGGATTATAATTTAAAAAACAAATTATTGTTACAAATAAATAGGTAAACGAACTCATCACATTTGCTATAATAACTCCCTTCATTGCTTTTTCCTTCTTATCTAAAAATGGATAGATTACAAATATGATTTCGATTCCTAAAAATGACACAGTCGTTGTAGGAACAGATTTTATAATAGGCATCCAACCTTCTTTCAAAATAGGAATTAGATTTTTAAAGTTTGGAATTTTTAATGTCAGAAATAACATAAGTAAGAAAAATATAACTAATGGAAATATTGTTTCAATATATTTCGCAATTAAATGAATACCTCCAGTTACTAATTGAAAAGACGGAACCAAAAATAAGAACAATATAATATAAGCACTTGTATGTTGAAGTAAATATGATTGAACAAATAATACAGATAGCATTAAAACTAAAGATGCACCATATATGAAATAGATTGAGATTAAAAAAAGCATTATTTTTCCAACTATTTTTCCTAAATAAAAAGTAATAAATGAAGAAAAATTTTTGTGTGGAACTTTTTGACATAATTTTATATATAAAGTACTTAAAATTGTTGAAATTAAACCTCCAATTAAGATCGAAATCCAACTGCCTGCACCTGATTTTTCAGCTAATTCACGTGGTAGCGATAACATTCCAATACCTATTTGAACGCCAAAAATAATAAGAACAAATTGGTAGTATGTAATGTTCAATTTAGTGATATTCATTAATAATCACATCCAATATTCACTTAATCCTTTTTAATCGTTTTATTTTGATTTTTCCAAAGATAGTTTAAAGGAATTCGTATAAATGTATCCTTTAGTTGACTAAAAATAATTGGTGATAGGGGTGAAGAATATGCTGTATTGAAACTCTTTAATGATAGTACGTGAACAGTTAAGATCATTGTACTAATAACAAGTCCAAAAATGCCAAATAATGACGCCATCACCATTATAGGAAATCTTAAGATGCGTAAACTTGATGCCATTTCATATTTTGGAATAATAAACGAAGAAATAGCTGTTAATGCAACTACAATAACCATAATGTTACTTACAATACCTGCTTGAACTGCAGCTTGTCCAATTACAATCCCCCCTACTACCCCTACTGTTGTACTAATTGGCGCTGGTAATCTAATACCAGCTTCTCTAAGCATTTCTAATGTAATTTCCATAATAATTGCTTCAAATAGAGGATCAAAAGGGACCTGTGCACGTGATTCACCAATAGAAAAAAGTAATTTTAAAGGTACAACTTCAAAGTTAAACGAAACAATTGCAATATAAATTCCAGGTAAATAGAGCGTAATAAAGAAAGCTACAACTCTTAGAATTCGATTAAATGTAGCTACTAAAGATCTAGAAGAATAATCATCAATACTTGTAAAAAATGATATGAACTCAGAAGGTAAAATAATGACATCAGATGAACGATCTAATATTAGAACGACTTTTCCTTTTAATATTGCTGAAGCCGCTTCATCTGGCCTTTCAGTAGTTAATATTTGTGGAAATGGTGAGAATTGATTTCTCTCCATTAATTGAGCCAATTGATTTGCATTTAGTATAGAATCTACTTTTATTTCTGAAATTTTGTTTTCAATAGATAAAAGTAAATTATTTTCAACCACATTATCTAAATAAGCAATTGACACGATGCTTCTATTCTCATTTCCAATTTCTGTTTGCTTTGTTCGAAAATCTCGATTTTGAATAAATCTACGGAGCAATGCAATGTTATCTTGATACGTTTCAACAAAAGATATTCTTGAACCCTTCAGCGAATTATCGATAGTAGGTGGCATGAATGTCCTATGAGGTGGATTCTCTGTAGAATAAATAAAAGCAGATGAAACCCCATCTAAAAATAAAACGCTCTTACCCTCTAGTACAGATTTTTCGATTTTAGCAATTCGAATCGTACTTTCCGTATTATTATTTACGAATAACTCGAAATCTTTTTTTTGCGAAATTATATTATTAATAAATGAATCAATTTTTTGTTCATTTACTAGACCCGATAAATAAATTAAAAGTGCAGGCTTGCCATCAATCATTAGAATTTTTTTTACAAGGTCAGAAGTAGGAAAGATTGATTCGATGATTTCCAAGTTTTCATTGATATTTCCTTTGGGATTAATTGTGAAATTATGGACATTATTTTTCTTATTTTTTTCATTTCTTCCATTTAAATCAACCACTTACTATTTCATCCCTTCGCAAAAACTAAGAACTTTTATAGATAAATCATCCTACCATCTTCCACTCTAAAAATTATCTTGATTAGTATGCGCTTTTTTGTTTCTTTTCATTATTGTTTGTCAAAAAAAAGCGTAAAAATGAAAATTATATTAAATTTTAGGTTTAATAATTACTAGATAGCATATTGTAAACTTTTGAATTTCGAATAATTCAATTTTTTGATCTGTTAGTTTTAAATTAAAATAATCAAATTCAAACAAATCAAAAAGCATGAATCAGATTAATTTTCAGATTCATGCCTTAGATACAGCTTTATAGTTTATGTTTTTTTGTTAAGATTTTACATTTTTTTCAATGTTATTTTCTCTTAAAGTACAATTTCCCTTTTTGTTGGTGAAACTAAAATTTCTTTATTTTTCACATCATATAATCCACTTGGAGTTAATCGAATAAATGGTAAATGGGTTGCAGAAAAGAATAATAATGTAAAAGCAGGATCGTCGTATTTATATCCTTTTTCTTTTAGCAATTCAATCATCTTTTTCTCAATTTGGATTAAACTGTCCATTTCTAATTCTGACATGCTACCTTTTAAAGTTAAAGATATTTCGTGAACAATTTTGTTCTCTTCAACTAGTACCATGCCACCACCTATTTCTTTCATTCTTTCAAAAGCTTTCAACATATCTGACTTTCTTTTGCCTAAGATTAAAATGTCTCCAGTACCAGAATAAGAACTTGCAAATCCACCCATGTGTTGAGCAAATCCTTTCACTAACGAGTTTAATCTCCAAGAACCATCTCTTCCAACCATTAAAAGAAAACATTCATCATGCTCGTATGATAATTCTTCACATTCTAGATCAATCATACTTTCATATGGTTTTGTAATAACATTATTTATCAAGTTTATACCATATGAATTTGATAGGTTCAGATCCTCTTTATGTAAAGTCCACTTTAAATCTAGTTTAGAAAATTGATATTTCTCCCAATCGATCGGTGAATATTGATTGATAAGGTTCCCGTCTTTCTTGATCCATTTACCTTTTGCTAAAACACTTTTAGGTGTTGGGTTTTCTTTACTTTCTAGTAAATTAATATTTGCAATTCTTCCCGTGGCGATTGAACCATGTAAATGTTCCAGATGATAATAGCAAGCTACATTAAAACTAGCCATATTATATGCTTCAATCAATGGTATTTCGTGACGGATTGCTATTTTTATTAATTCATCAGTCATTCCTTTTTCATAAAAATAAGGATGTGAACCGTCAGTCGTAAAGAAAAAACGATCAAATTTTTGAATGCCGAGTTCTTTAATTTCCTTTAAAAGCACTTCTAAATCGGGTCGTATCGAAGAATGTCTTAATGAAACCATATAGCCTTGCATTAAGCGCGAAAGTACTTCGTTTCCTGTCATTGCTTCATGATCACAATCTGCACCTAATAACATTAATTTAGCTAAAGTGCGTTCTGAAGCTCCAGGAAAATGCCCTTCCACTTTCTTATTTAGCTTCTTCGTCTCCTGTATCCAAGTAAGCATTTGGTTGTCACCATTTAATAGCTTTGGCCACGCAGTTAGTTCTCCACCTTGTAAAACTAAATCATTTTCAAGCCATGACATAACATCTTTTGTATTGAATAACTTATCATTATTCGGAAATTCAGTTTGTGCATCGAAACGACACCACCAATACATGCTTGATGGGATATTTTTAAAATCATTTAATAATTCAAAAGCAGCATGACTAGGCAATTCTAAGAAGAATTTTAGATTATCGTTTATTAATGTTGTAGTACCGAATTGTCCAGCATGTTTTGCTAAAGTAAGAGGATTATAGAGTTGATAAGGATGAGCATGAGGTTCAATATAACCTGGCACTAAGTATTGCCCTTCACAATCAACCACTTCAATTTCATTCAAGTTTTCCGGAAGAACCTCTCCAACATAAACAATCCGATCTTGATAAACCCAAATATTTGCATGTAACCATTGATTCAAATATGAATTTAAATACGTTGCATTTTTTAAAATGATATGCGGATTAATTACTCCATCAAGAACGCTTACTTGGTTTCTAATTTGTTCATTACTCCATCTATAATTTTTCATCATTTCACCCCTATTTTGTTAAAAAACTAACTGAACAAGAATCATATAAACTATCGTACCTCCCGCAATCGACAGAAGCATCATTCTCTTCCATAAATGGAGAATCGCAACAACAAATACTGACATGAACTCTGGAATACCGTGCGTATGAGAAAGTATATTTACATTTTTAAAGCAATAGATGACCAATAGTCCAATTACCGCAGACGGTAGGACTTTACCTAGATACTGAATATACTTCGGTGTAGCTTTCCCAGGTGGAAAAATGATAAATGGAAGAAATCTTGTAAGCATAGTACCTAAAACAACCATTGATACTGTGATAATTTGCTGTGTTATATTCATCGTCATACTGATACCTCGACTTTCTTAGATGGTTTTCTTCTAAGTACACTAAGTGTAACAAGAATTGAAAGCATCGCAGGAATAATAAAGTGATCCCCACCAAAAATAATTAAACAAATAGTTGAAAGACCAACCCCTGTTATTGCACTTATGTGTTTTGTCTCTTTTTTCCACTGTTCAATGAATATAACAACAAAAAGGGCAGTCATGACGAATTCAAGCCCTTTAGTATTGAATTTTACAAGTGAACCAAAAATTCCTCCAATTGATGCACCAATTACCCAATACAAATGATTAAGGAATGTAACAAAAAACATAAACCATCTCTTATCCACGCTATCTGGGATATCGGCAGTATAATTTATCGAAAAAGTCTCATCACATAATCCGAAAATTAGATAGATTTTTTTCTTTCCAGTGCCTTTATATTTATCTAACATTGAGATTCCATAAAACAAATGTCGCGCGTTCACCATTAAAGTTAGTAACAGTGCGTTAATTGGATTGAAACCCATAAGTAATAAGTTTGCTGCAATAAATTCCATCGATCCAGCAAAAATTGTTAGCCCCATCAGAATAGGATAAATGGCACTAAATCCTAAAGAGTTCATAAAAATCCCATATGCTATACCTAAAAATAAAAATCCTGCAAAAATGGGTATTGTGTGCGGAAAAGCAAAGCGAAATGCCATCCAAAGTTTGTTTCCCTTTTTCATAGTTTCACATCCTGTATCGTTAAATTTATTATAATTTAACATAGAGAATCCATACAAAAAACGAAATAATTGTATGGATTACAATTTTCTAAAAATTAAATCAAGTATAGTTTAAAGGATGTTTACCACTTTCTATTCAATTAGGAATCTATTTTTAATTTTTTGATTTCCATACAAAAATGATATAATTGTATGGAATTAAACAGTAGAGGTGGAAACTATGCCAGTAAATTCATTTGAAAATTACCCAATGTCTTGGAAACCAGACAAAAAGACTTTAAAGCGTCCTTTTTATAATTCCATTGCCCTACAACTTGAACAAGATATTATCAATGGTTTTTTAGCACCTGGTACAAAGTTACCACCGCAGCGAGAATTAGCCGATTTTCTTGACCTAAATTTTACGACAATCACTCGCGCCTACAAAATATGTGAAATAAAAGGTTTAATCTATGCGATTACAGGTAGTGGAACTTTTGTCGCTCCAAATGCAGCTCATTCAATCACGATTTCAACAGATAAAACAGCCAATAGTATTGATCTTGGCTTTGTGGCTTCTTTTGAACAAACGAATAGTATTGTGACTGAAGCAATTCAAAAAGTAGTCGGTAAAAGCTATTTAGATCAATTATTAAATTACAACGATCCCACCGGTATCCCACATCAAAAAGCAGCAGCACTAAACTGGATGGAAGCTTTTGGTATTAAAGCAAAACAAGATAATATCGCAATTGCGTCTGGTACTCAAAATGCTTTGGTCCTTGCTTTGGCTAGTTTATTTGAGCCAGGTAATCGAATTGCAACAGATTTTTACACTTTTTCAAATTTTATTGAGTTGGCCAAAACGCTGCACATTCAATTAATCCCTATTCCTTGCGACCAGTATGGAATGTTGCCGGATGAACTTGAAAAGCAATGTAGCCAATTAAATATACATGGCATATTCCTAATGCCTTCTTGTAGTAACCCAACTACTATCATGATTTCTGACTTTCGTAAACTTGAACTAGCTTCTGTAATAAGGAAGCATCGTTTAATTTTAATTGAAGATGATATACATGCATTTATAACTGCAGGAGTAATTTCTGACTATAAACAGCCAATGTATAATCTACTTCCAGAACAAAGCGTATATATTTGTGGTACATCAAAGTCCATCTGTTCTGGATTGAGAGTTGCCTACATGGTTTTTGGAGATGCACTACGTGAAAAAATTTTGAAGGCAATTTTTAATCTTAACGTAAAAACATCATCACTGGATGTGGAAGTAATTACTGAACTGATCTTATCAGGAAAAGCGCATGAAATCGTACAACAAAAGAAACAGTTAGCTGAAACTGTAAACGACATTTATTCATCCTATTTCCCTGTAAATAAGATTGGTCATCCGCTTAGTTTTTACCGTTGGCTTCCAATTCATGGAAATAGTAATGGGGTAAACTTCGAAGCAGATTTGAAAAAACTAGGTGTACGTGTGTTTCATTCTGATCGTTTTCTAAGTGGACAGTCTTCTTCTGAAAAGTATTTACGTATTGCACTTTCTTCTACCCATTCACTAGATGATTTAGATTCTGGATTGAATGTTCTTGCTCAATATCTCGACAAACAGATGAAATAATTGCGATACAACAAATGTATTTGAAAAAAAGGAGCTGAATTACAATCAGCTCCTTTCAGACTATTAATTTATTCTTTTAAATTTAATTAAAACGAGAAGAACTAACCTTTAAGTTATAATCAGTAATCTCAAATCCAAGTTGTTGATAGAGATTCAATGCACTTTGATTATGACCAAAAACGTGTAGGCATACTTCATCTACTCCTAATTCATTAATTTCTTTTATACACATTCTCATCGATTCTTTACCGAATCCCTGACCCCTATATTCTGGATAAATTAGAATTTCATATAAATAAGCATAATTTGGCACTTGTTTTATGTTAATAGAATACCAGATATAACCAATCTTTTCTTCATTTAAAACAATGTTTTTCAAATAGTTATTTTCAGTATTTTCACCTTCTGGCAATAAAGATTGAAAAGCTGCCTTAGATTGTTCTAAAGCTGTTTCTTCTTTCCAACTTCCATTTTTCACCTTATCATTCGCAAAATTCACGGTTGCTATTTCTAGAAACCTCTGAAAATCTTGGTGATTCATAAGTGTCAAATTTAAAGTCAAATTAGATCATCCTTTTCATTCAAGTAATTTTTAAGCTTAAAGTCCCAATTAAGTATTCAATTTTATATCAGAAATATCCTTTTTTGATCGTCAGACTATGAAAATAGGACGGCACTTTTGGCTATCAGATAGTAATTTCCATGAGATTTATCCTAAAGATGGGTGAAATTGAGTAAAAGAAGACTATTCAAATGTTTATTTTCAAATCCATCTGTTCAGATAAAATATGAAAGTAAAAAAGACCCTCAATCTATTAAATACAGGTACGAGTCTTAATACTGTAATTATGAATATTTTAGTTCAATTAAGTCCATTAAACCAAGCGGTCGCTGTAATTTTATTCATTTGTAAGTCTTTTAATTCTATTGTTTTCTAAGAAGTCTGTGCAATTTCTGTGCAATCGAAAAGTAACGCTTTATTATGAAGTAGGTTGAATTGCAAAATTAAACTATCATGTACACCTGCTTCGATTATGGGAAGCGCTAGAAGAAACTTAGTAAAAATAGATATTACGATCTGACACAATTTGAAAAAGGACTGTCTAAATTTTTGACAGTCCTTTTTCGATCTTATTGAAATAATACTAGCGTTAGCTCGATAAGAAAAGCTATGTTTGAACACTGAGAAGTACCTAATCTAATGTAAATTAATTAAGAAATGATGGTAATAAAATCACCTCATTAAACAAAAACGAATACAAATTAATTGTAAAAACAGGGGGAACTCGATCACTAGTTTCATTATATAATAGATTGTTACTGGTATACGATCCCTTGCTACACATTCACCACTTTTTAAAATATAGCACTCTACATAATGATCACAATGAAATCCATGCAAGTTTGTTGTTGTGAATTCAGCCAACTTCGCCTTAAATTATAAACGCCTTATTTTTTTATTATTTCTGTTTTTTCTTGTTTACTTTAGATAATCTTCCTAATGTAAAGGCACCGACCGCTAAGCCAATCATGGTGTTGTTTTTTTTATTAAAGACCTGTTTTGCTACAAGGTTTAAGTTTTGTGGTCTTTCCGCAAGCCGACGCATAAAGTAACCGTACCAGTCCTGTCCAAATGGCACATAAGTGCAGAAATTGCAGCCTTCACTTGCTAGTTTCAATTGAAGGTCTTTTCTGAAGCCGTACAGCATTTGGATTTCAAATTTATCGTTCGGAATATTATTTCTTTTTACAAAATCTTTAACATGTTGGATAATTTTGTGGTCATGTGTTGCAATAGAAGTGAATTTTCCATTTAACAAGTGCCATTCTATCAACTTAATAAAGTTTTTATCAATATCTTTCTTGTCTTGGTACGCATATTCCTCAGGCTCTTTATATGCACCTTTTACAATACGAAGGCGAAAATCTTTATACTTTTCGAGATTTTCTTGTGATTGATAGAAGTATGCCTGAATAACGGTTCCTACATTATCATACTCCAAAGAAAGCTCATCTAAAAGATCAAACGAAGGCTTTAAGTGTCCATAATCTTCCATATCAATATTAACAAAAATCCCATATTGATGAGCCTGGTGAACAATTTCTTTTAAATTACTCAAACAAAAAGAGTACTCAATGTCCAAGCCCAATTGAGTCGGTTTTAACGAGATATGTGCATCTACTTTATTCTTATGAATGGCTTCGATGACTTTCAGAATTTGTTCTCTAGCCTGGATTGCTTCTTCCTTTTTAAAGACAAATTCCCCTAAGTTATCAACCGTACATGAGATCTCATGTTTATTTAGCTCTTTAATGCTTTTAATTACTTCTTCAATATTTGTACCAGCTACAACACTTTGCGCCCCCATTTTTAAACCATACTTTTTAGCGGCACTGTTAAGAAATTGGTTTTGTGATAAGGCCATAAAAAAATCTTTCAATATCATATTGATTCCTCCCATATTTTCCTGCTACCTAAATCTAGTTTGCTTTTTCCGGCAAATCTTTGCTAGCTTTTGAAACAACCCCAACCACTTCATTTTTATTAGCAGGGTTAAATGATGTGATTTTGTGATCCGTTATAATTTTTTCCCCGCCAATGGTTAGGGGATATTCTTTCCCAAGCTGTGAGTTTACAAGATCTAATGCTTGATTAAAAGCATTTATATTCTCCTCTTTTGAAAAGTCTGTAAAAGGTTCGTGTTTATAAGATAGCATGTTTTTACCCCCTCAAATTCTTTGTTGCTTTATTTAAATGCAATTTTTGTGCCAACTTAAAAAACTACTTTATACTTGATTTTTCGAAAATTGTGTAAACTATACATTTACAAAAGTGTAAATGGAGTGTAAAATATAAACACTTTTGTAAACCATTAAACAGTGATAAGGTGATTGGTTATGTTAAAAGAAAAAGTTTCACTTCTGTCCATTTCCCTTCCTTTAGATGAGGAGATTCATACAGAAAAAATAAAACAATTCTCTGTCGACACCTTGCTCTCAGAGGTTGAAGAAATAGTTCTAGACCAAGATATTGTTCTTGTTGATGAAGCTGGAAGGCAAGTGCGCAGGGTCCCTTTTACTACATTAATAAATGCTATTTTTCAAGAGTGGCAAAAGCTTTCAGGTGTTTATCAGACGCTTCTGCGTGCCGTAGATAATGCCATTACAATAGTAGACAACGATGGAAAAGTTGTTGCATGGAATCCTAAGGCAGAAGATTTGTACAAAACTTCTGCTGAAGAAATGATCGGCTCTAAAATTACAAATCGCTTTAAAGAGGATTCAGTAGTTTTAATGTCCACAATGAAGGAAGGAAAAGGGGTTATTCGGCATTATAACCAGCCGCAGGAAGATGTCCATGTATTAATTAACACCTTACCAATATTCATCAGGAATAAGGTGGTAGGTGGGATTTCCGTTGAAAGTGATATTACAGAAATTGTAAAACTAAATAATGAACTTACAACTACTACTGCGTATATTCAAGATTTGGAAAATCAGATTGGGAACAAGGATATTATCGATCCCTTCCACAAAATAAAGGGAAGAAGCCAAGCGATAAAAACTTCCATCTCTTTGTCCAAGAAAGTCGCCCATACAGATGCAACCGTCGTGATTACTGGTGAGAGCGGTGTTGGTAAAGAGTTGTTTGCACAGGCTATTCACAAAGCAAGTCCCCGTTCAAAAGGGCCATTTGTTGATCTTAACTGCGGGGCCATTCCCTCGGCGCTTTTTGAAAGTGAATTATTTGGTTATGAAAAAGGTGCATTTACTGGGGCAATAAAAGAAGGGAAGCTAGGAAAAATAGGGACAGCAAAGGGTGGAACATTATTTCTCGATGAAATTGGGGAAATGCCATTAGAGCTTCAAGTAAAGTTGCTGCGTGTCTTGCAGGAGAAACAATACTATCGAGTTGGCGGAAACCAACCTATTCCAATAGATGTACGAATTCTTTCAGCAACTAACCGGGATTTGGAGAAAATGGTGGAAGAAGGTTTATTTCGTGAAGATTTATATTATCGGTTAAATGTGGTTACGATTCCTATCCCGCCCCTCAGAGACAGAAAGGAAGACCTACCCGAACTTGTCCAATTATTTTTAAAAGAGTTTTCCATCAAATACCGGAAGCCGGTTCCAGTCATTTCTCCGGAAGTGATGGTAACATTCATGCATTTTCCTTGGAACGGCAATATCAGGCAGCTAAGAAATATAATTGAGCGAGTAATGATATTTACAGATGATAATATAATCAAATCTGAACAATTGCCAAATGAATTTTTTAAAAGACACACAAATTCTCAATCGCCTATTCTCGGAGAAGCAGAACTACACGAAGGGGATGAAAAGTCACTAATAATACATGCCCTAAAAGTAACATATGGAAATAAATCAGCTGCTGCAAAAATGCTTGGTGTTTCCAGGGTGACACTTTATAACAAAATGAAGAAATATGGGCAGTTATAATGAGATGTAATTTTTAACAAAAAAAGTGATCGCGCAATAAAAATTTAGCGATCACTTTTTTCAAATAACATCTATTTTCTAGGAAAGGTATTTAGCTCCTTAATTGGGGGAGTACCAGTGGTTGTCACCACCCGCAGTAAGGCAATCCAAATCTCAATGTCTCCACCAGTATTTGATCCCTTAACTGCGACTCTTGCACTGAATTTGTAGCACCATTGATACCGCTTCTAAAATCAAATTACTTATATTAATCCACTTAATAAAAAAAGGTTAAGTCCCAATAACGAAGGGAACTTAACCTCTAATCTCAACTATTTGATACTTTATATCTTAGACTTTACTTAAAATTAACACTACCTCTAAAACCATACACATTTCATAAATAATTTATTTTCTTTAAACTCTATAGTAATACTACCATTCGTTTTTTCCATTAACTTTTAGCAATTGGCTAACCAAGGTCTGTGCCTTTTCCTGTTCGAGTATGTTCAGCCAGCTTTATAAAAACGATCAATCATACGTTATTTATGTGTAATTCATCAACTACACAGACTGACTATGACCTGTCGAAATTTCCATTTCCACATTGTTTTTTGATTTCCATAATATAAAGAGTGAACAAATTACAAACAATATACAAAGTAAATAAACATTACGATAACCTGCTAATTGTGCAAATAGACCTCCGCCTAAATTTCCTACTAAACTTCCGATCGTTGAGCAATTCGCATAAATTGAAGCAGAAAATCCCGGTGAATTTGGTAGTAGGTCGTTAAAATAGCTTATACCATTACCCATTACGATAGCAATGTAAGTTGCCTGTAGTAACTGTGCAACGATTAACTCCCATGTATGAGTTGAAATGCTTAAGGTTAAGTAATAGAGTAATCCAATTAAGCAGCCGTAGATCATCAATGCATGATTGGAGATTTTTTTAGAAAGTACTCCCAACACAAGCATGATTGGAATTTCTAAACCTGCACATAAACTTACGACTAATCCAACATCTGTATTAGTACCATGTAACACATTGACGATAAAAAGAGGTGTGTTGATCCAATTTATCGAACTAACTGCAAATAATAAGATAAAAGCTATAAATGGTAATCTAAGTTGTTTTCGTTTAGCGGCTGTGACTTTTGTCTTGTTTTTCTTTTTTATATTGTTCTGAACTGGCTTTCTCTTTTCTAAAAAGAAGAATACTAGAAGTGTAATCAATACATAAATGCTAGATGTTCCCCAAAAAAGTCCATGATAACCTTTTGCCCTTAAAATTAAAGTACCTATTAATGGTCCAATTAAAAAACCTAAAGAAACAAGTGAACGTAAAGTTGATAATGCTAAAGTCTTGTCTTTCGTTAAACTTGCATTTGCCGATTCCTGTGCGGATGCAAAAATTTGTGGCATAGCCGCTGCACCTAATCCATTAAATAAAGCAACAAAAACTAATAATAAATAGTAGTTATGAAATAGTAAATAGGATGCATAACCTATTGCAGATGAAATCATCGCAATCAGAATAATCCATTTTCTGTCAATCCCTCGATCAGAACGTTCAGCAATAAATGTATTAACTAAAACACCACTTAATGAAATCACTGCCATGAAGATACCAAATGCTCCAGAGCTCATCCCTATATATTTTGTTGAATACAGTGATAAATAAGGAGTTGTGATTGAAAGTCCGATCCCTACAAATAACAAACAGATGACAAATAAACTATACCCCTTAATGGCAAATAGATCTTTTATCCGTCTAACCAAATTTTATTCCCCCTTACCTTTCTATATTTTAATCGATTGGTTTAAATAGACAAATAAAAACAACCTTGGATAATGTTATATACTCACACATTTAACCAAGGAAAATATTGCATATTTAGATGTATTTAGATTTCTTTACTATTATAGTACATTAGACTCTTTAAAAATATATTTTTGAAATGCATATGCAACACCATTTTCATCATTACTTAATGTAACAACATCACTTGAGAGCTTTACTTCTTCTTCAGCATTCCCCATTGCTATAGATAATCCGGCTATATTTAACATCGGTAGATCATTTTTTTCATCTCCAATAGCTACTGTATTTTCTATTGGAATATTAAAATATGAGGCCATTGCTTTTAAACCATACCCTTTATTTCCATTTATATGTGTAACCTCAAGATTAAAAGGTGAGGCACTTGTAACAAAAGTCTCATCTATGGATCTTAATTTTTTATCAAGTCTCTCCATTTGTTTTGGTTCAAGGGTTAAAATAAGAAACTTTTGGACTGTCAAATCCTCATTATCAATTATTTCATGAACTTTGTTAAAAAACGAATGCCCATATACACTTGGAGGTGTAGTAAACATTTTGAAGTGTCTGTTTGAAAAGTATTCTTTAGGAACACGCCCAGATGAAACAACTTGTTCAAATCGTTTATGCCAATTACTTGGGGCATATATTCCCTTGTTTGTAGAAATATTGTACGGCAAGTCTTCTCTCTCAACTTCTAAGGCAATTTTTTGCACTTGAGGTCTTCCTATCGAATTTAGTTCAATTAATTTACCATTCACATATAATGCGGTTCCGTTATGGCCTCCAACTGGACAATTTAAGCCATACTTTGAAAGTTCATCATTAACTGAACTTGGTGAACGCCCGGATAAAATCATCACGATATGCCCTGCTGCCTGAGCTTTTTTAATCGAATTTAATGTTTCTACACTTAATATTTTATTAGTGTTGAGTGTTGTACCATCAAGGTCTAATGCAATTAGTTTCATAAGTATCTCTCCCTTAAGGGTTTTAAAATTAATTCCTCATCGATGAAATGATAATATTATAGTTTTGAAGATATGTTTGATATACTTAATTATGCATTAAAATAAGCAGAGTTCGTTAACACATTCCTCCTCAATGATTGCCTAATCCTCTCACAATTACATATCCTATGAAAAATTTTTTAAATTTAAAGTAAGGAGGACTATATGTCTGAAATTAACGTTTCTTATCTAAGCGAACTAATCCAAATTATTGATCGCAATACTAGTCATGAAGGTGTTAACGAGACCTCAATTAACTCATTATTTTTCATTCGGGAGTCTACGATTACTGATCCTAAATACAGGGTCTATAAGCCGTCGCTATGTATAGTTGTTTCTGGTAAAAAGGAATTATTACTAGGTAATGAAAGTTTTAAATATGGACCTGGAAATTATTTAGTAGCATCCGTTGATTTACCAGTTACAGGCCAAGTTATTGAAGCTACTCCAAGCGCTCTATATCTAGCTTTAAAACTTGAATTTAATCCAGGTCAAATCTTGGAAATTTTAACTGATACTAAAATTCCCACTAATTCAAAGGAAATTGCTAAACGAGCGATTTTTGTTAACGAGTTAGAAGGTTCAATTTTAGATGCAGTGATTAGATTGGCCCGTTTAACGGAATCACCTGAAGATATCCCATTTCTTGCACCTATTTTTACAAAAGAAATTCTCTATAGAGTATTGCGTGGACAGAATGGGAATATATTGCAACAAATAGCCATCGAAGGTAGCACAACTAATCGAATTAATGAAGTTATTGAACAAATTAAAGCGAATTTTTATAAGTCTTTACGAATTGATGAGCTTGCAGAAATCGCAAATATGAGCGTTTCTTCCTTACATAGACATTTTAAAGACGTAACTGCAATGAGTCCCCTACAATTTCAGAAGCACTTAAGGTTGCAGGAAGCGCGACTTTTATTACTGTCTGAATCTTCAGATGCACAAGAAGTAGCATTCCGAGTAGGGTATGAGAGTCCATCCCAGTTCAGTAGGGAATATTCTCGATTATTTGGTTTTCCGCCAAAAGAAGATCTTAAACGAATGAGAGCGAAATAACCTAGTTAAAATGGGAAAGCAAAAAACTAAGATTCTATCAATCTTAGTTTTTTTGCATCTTATTTATCTTTTTCCAGTATCTTCTATAATCCGATTCGGTCCCCTTTTTCAAGTCTTTGAATCTGTTGTGAACCGACTTCAGCTAATTCTTGAAATTGTAAAATTGTTTGACGCATTTTTGGCAAAGCTTCTTGTTTAAATGTACTAATCGATTCAAATGCTGATATGACGTTTGTGAATGAGGTTTTTAGTGTTTCAACCGATACCGCTGATTCCATTGCTTGCTTTTGGATTGCAACTCCTTGCTCCTTTAATAATCTAGAAGTACCTTCAATAATTGTATTTGTTGTTTGATTTAAAGCAGTGATTTTTTGTAAAACGATTTTTTGATTATATAGAGCACTTGCTACCGTTACAGCTGTATTCAGTGCGGAAATCGTTACTGTTTTTGCACGTTCAACTCCACGGATTAATTCACGATTATTCCGAATAACAACTTCATATGACATATCTCCTTGGTGATTGACAACTAACATTTGCTGTAGGTCCATGACTCGTTGTCGTAACGGATAAAGAACTTCCTCTGAGATGAATTTAATTTTTTCTTGATCTTCCCCTTCAATTTTTGCTTTTTCAATCTGGTTTTCAATTGACTCATCCATTAATGTTCCAAGTTGGATTTCTTTTTCTAGCGTTTTTGAAAGCATACGAAGTGATAATTGTTCATGCTCTAATGTCGTATTATCATTTTCAAGAATTTTTTTACCCTTATCAAGAGACTTTACAATATCTGCGATTGCAACATCTGCTTTTTCAAATCTTTGAAAATATGAACGAATAGGATTAAATAACTTACCTAAAAAACCCGACTTTGTAAAATTAATTACACTTGGATCTAAATCTTTTAATTGAACTTGGAGCTCTGATAATCCTTTTGCAACTTGCCCTCCTTCGTCTCCACTTTTAGCAAGTTGACCAAGTGAAACCTTTAGAAGAGAATTTTTATTCGAAGAAGATTTCATTGTCTGTAATCCAAATGATTCGATAGATTGAAGAATTTCCTTTCGTTTTTCGTATGTTTCTTTTGAAACAGTGTCTATTTCCATAATCATCGCTACATTTGCATCCGCTGTTGCCTTTAATTTCATTAATTCCTCTGGTACAGGCTTTACTTGCTCTTCTATTACTGCTTTGATTTCCTCTTCATTTACAACTTGCATAGAAAATGACATGCTTAAATCCTCCTACTAATTAAAGTTGAACATTAAAGAGATTACGAATTTTATAGATTACGTCATCTGAATCTGCATTAATATTCGCAGCTTCGTTAATATTGGAAATACTTTCAAGCGCTTTAATATTGGCGTTATAACCAATCGTATAAATTGGAATTTTATATGCTTTTATAATTCCTTTTACATTTTTTAATGAATTCCCGTGATTGGTCTCCCCATCGGTTAGGACAAAAATAAGCGGTCTTACATTTGGATTTTTTTTCATTTCATCTTTCAGCATATTAATTGCTACAAGGATTCCATCGTTTGTTGCTGTATCTCCACTTGCATCGAGGCTAGATACTGCACCAACAAATTTTGACTGTTGATTGGCATCATATTTTGCAATTGGAAGATTGATCGTAACATCAGCAGAGTATGAGATTAAGCCAATACTATTATCTCTTCCTAAATATTTTTGTCCTTTAAGTAATGATTCTTTTAGCTCATTTAATGGTTTGCCATCCATACTACCTGAAACATCGGCTACAAAAACCGCAGCAATTGGATTTGAAGTATTTTTCTTTCCTTTCCAAAGCTTCTGTGCAGCACTTAATGTATCCCCATCGATCGTTTTAAGCTCTGATTTGTAATTGTTTAACCCATTAAACCCATCTTGTTTCGCAAGTGATTGAAGATTATTTTGACCAGTAAATTCAGCAAATTTTTTCAAAATATCCATTTTCTCTTTTGATAAATTCCCTAAAGCATAAAGTGGACTGTCGTGACGCACTCCAAATGGTATAAACTCGTAACTATTTTTTAAATCTGGTGAATTAACAAATGTTTGATATTCTAAGACAAATGCATCCAGCACGCCCGATTCTGCTGCATCACTCATTTGTAGAGTCGTAGATGCAGTGAACGGTACATTTGCTTGAAAGCGTTCAAACCCTCTCACAGCAGTATCGCTTAATACATCTTTTGAATCAAAAGAATTTAAAGTCGTAACTAAAAAATTTAATCCTGTTGAACTAGTAAATGGATCAGTATATCCCATTGATAGTTCATTTTTTGTCATCGCTTCGATAACGGTTTTCGGATCGACTTTACTGTACTTTTTCATTAACTCATTATATTTTGTTTTTGAAATGACAATTCCAGGAACATTCCCAACTAAACGCGAGGATACGGTTTTTGTTTGAATACCGCTTGCTGTGATCATTTGACCCCAAAGTTCATTTGAAGGTGTAAAGGCATCAGGAACATATTTACCAGTTTTAATAAAATCTGTTGCAGTACCAGATGCAATGTTTCTAATTTTTACAGATACTTGCTTACCGTTTAGATTGAATTTTGCATCATTAAACTTATTTGCGACCTCATTTAGCCAACCATTTTTTCCATCACTTGATTTTTCAGTAGATGAAAAAATTTCAACAAAACTTTCAGTCGTATTGTCTACGGATACAGGAAATTTTGAAATATCGGGGAGTTCACTTGCTACATCAGCTGTACTTAAGTCAATTTGACCTTTAATTGGTTTTGCTTTCGAAATATTTATTTTTTCTATCATTTTAGCTAATTGCTGATTTTTATTTTTATCAGTAATTTTCACAACCTTATCCCCTGAAGTCATATTGACTCCAATATAGACAAGAAGAAAAACTACAACGATCACTGCAATAGATGCAAAAAGAAACTTCCTCATTGTTATCATCCTTTCATTCATTGCCTATAATATTTTGTTTGTTGAATTAACGAATCGATTTCTTTCATACATTCCATTTTTTCAATATCATCGATTCCGATTTCATCAAGTCTTGAAATTTCTAAAATTAATTTATCAATATTAACAAGAATCTCTTCATTCATTTCAATTGCTCTTTTTACGAATTTAATGTATTCATTAAAAAGATTTGTTTTCTCTTGAATTAATGACTTTGAGTACCGTAATCCATCTTTCCCCTTTATTTTTTTATATTCAAGTTCATCAAAAGTACTAATCTTGTTTATGATGTTTCTTATTCTTAAATAAAATAATGTTTCAACCTCGTCCACAACAGATGCAAACTTGTTGTATGTAATTTCGGTTGGAGAAAATCGATCTGCTAATAAGTTATAAAATACGCCTTTTTTCTTTTTCATTCGTTCGATTTGCTCAATTGAAGTAATAATATCTTCTTTTAGTACTTTACTATTTTTATACCGACTTAAAGCAAGAACGAAATCTTCATTTGTTTTTAGCTGTTTAATTGGCTTATCTTTAACAGGCTTGAAATATAGTTGAAACATACTAAATAGAAGTACTAACAAATTCGCTATTATGAACGATATCCCAAATGCAGTTTGAAATGCACTCGCATTAATTAATTGGATTCCGATTAAACCTGGAGAAAATACAATCACGTTCAAAATCGTAATGAAAGCGATTAGCCCCACTAATTTTAATCCCTTTATCATCTTTCACTCCTCCGCTATACTCTATTTATGCTCTATTACTCATTTATATTTATCATTCTGATTTTTTAGTTTAATAATTAATGACTTGGCTTAAATTTTTTTACAATTGATTTTTTTATTAAACAAAAAAAAAGACCGCTAAGCAGTCTTTAAGTTTGTACTAAAAGCTTGTTAGACACCCTATCTCTTCATTTTTTCCCAACCTTTTTTTGTCCTAAGAATATGCTAATTGTAGTTTACTTTATTTAACCACCAGTCCAATAGCTAAATTAATCCCCCGACTTTTCGGGGGCATCAGCATTCTCATTTTTTGTAAATATTTGCATTAAGAATGTTCTTACACTTATTAATCTTTTGTTTAATTTGCATATTATCAAAAAAATATACTTCTGTACCTGACCAAATAAATACCCAACATACTATGCTTAATATGCCTCCGATATAGGCGTGACTTTTTTGAAGCTTTAAATATAAGATGCCGATAATAATACCAAAAACAAATAAAATAATTGTCTTTTTAATATTTCTAGCATAAATCCGTTCATCAGTTTTCATGAGGTTAGAAAAAGAGTTTAACGTCGCAGTTTTTAATGAATGTTCATCAAAATTATTTTGACCACCAAATAGTAGCTCTATATTTTTTCTTTTAGCACTATGTAGTTTAGATAATATAAAATCTTCTAAATCAGAGCTTAAGTGTAAATCGTCTTCGCTATAATAACTAGCGTATGGATTATCCGACTCTTTTAAAAAAATATTAATCCTTATTTTATCTTCCATTTTAAAACTCCTTTAACATGATCACTTTAAAAAAACGCATTGATATTTCTCAATGCGTTTTAATTTTAGATTTAATGTGGATTTTTAGGATTAGGTACGATTGGATTTACAATATTATCTCCATTCGCTCCTCCTGTACCCGGCGTTTGATCACCTGGCTTCGTACCTTCTCCTGTCCCGTTTCCATTCCCTTGCTCATTTCCAGTTCCTTGTCCATTTCCATTTCCCTGTCCATTTCCATTTCCTTGTCCACCTTCATTTACAGGTGGAGTAGTTGGTTGTTCAGGTGAAGATAAATCAACAGTAACTGTAACAGGTCCACTCTTACCTTCAGCACTCATAGCAACAATCGCTATTTTTACAATATCTCCAGGGACAATTCCATTAATACTTGTTGCTGTACCTTGAATTTTTTGAGTTTGTCCCGCTGCACCATTTACAGTATAACTTACTTCAAAAGAGGTTTTTTGAAGCAGATTTGCAGGATACGTCCAATTTAATGAAATATTACTTGTAACAGGATCATAATTCGCCTTAACATTTTTTGCAGACTCAATCACAATATCTTTTGGAATATCATCTACTTTTTCTCCACGAATGTATAATTCATTTCGAATTTCTTCAACCGATGAAGGTTTTCTAAATATTGCGTTTCGATCACCATTTGCAGCTAACATATCTCTTGCAATGTATTTGGCAATATTCGTTGAACCTTTACCAAGAAAGTTATTCTTTTTATTTTTTTCATACCCAGTCCAAACAGCCATTGTAACATCTGAAGAATATCCTATAAACCAACTATCACGAGTTGCGTTATCCGGAAATCCGTATTTTTGTTTTACTTCATCAGAATAGTTTGTCGTACCTGTTTTACCTGCCATATCAAGCCCTGGTACATTTGCTCTCTTACCAGTACCAAGTGGTGTTTTTACTACATCGCGAAGCATATCTGTTACCATATATGCAGTATAATCACTCATTACTTGTTTAGGCTCAGTTGCAAATACTTTTTCAGTTTTATCAGGATAAATAATTTTTTTAACGGAGTGAGGCTTATTATAAATTCCACTATTTCCAAATGCAGCATAAGCTCCTGCCATCTCCATTGCTGATACACCTGTGAATCCTCCAATAGAATAAGATTCATAATATGTATTTTTCGAAAAATTAAACCCTAAACCATTCCCAAATTCTCTAGAGCGATCACTTCCTACAGCCTGGAAAGTCTTTAATGCAGGAATATTTCGAGAATCGACTAATGCTAATCGAATTGAAATATTACCTTTGTATTTGCGATCCCAGTTTCTAATAGGTGTCCCATTAGAATATGTATAAGGTTCGTCAAGAATTTGATGAAAAGTTGACCATTTTAAATACTGAATAGCTGGACCGTAATCAAGTATAGGTTTAATCGAAGATCCCGGCTGTCTTTTAATATCAGTTGCAAAGTTTAAACCACCAGTACTTGTATTTCTACCAGCACCTACTGCTCGAATTTCACCTGATTTCGTATCTAATAATACAAAGCCAGTTTGAAATTCATCACTCGGATAGAAGCTTTTTCCCCTACTTAATATTTCATCAGCTTTATCTTGAGCTTTAGGATCTAATGTAGTTTCAATCGTTAGCCCATCTGTATAAACATTTGCATCACTGTTTTTTTCTACTTCGTTTACGACTACATCGATAAATGAATTGTATTTTGTACCACCAGATTCATGTACCTTTACTAATGATTTCATTGGTATTGCTTTTGCAGTTGTATATTGTTCCTCTGTAATATAACCATATTTTTTCATTTGACTTAAAACCGTATTTCTACGATTTTGTGACTGTGTAGGGTGCTTTGCAGGATTATAGCTATTTGGGGCCTTCACCATACCTGCTAAAGTTGCTGCTTCTGGCAATGTAATTTTAGATAAATCTTTACTAAAATAAGTTTCACAAGCTTTAGCTACCCCATATACTCCTCGCCCTTTAAGACCATTTGAAAAGTAAACTTTATTTAAATACATTTCTAATATTTGATGTTTAGAGTATCTTTGTTCTAATTTAAATGCTAAGTACATTTCCTGAACTTTACGCTTAATTGTTTTTTGAGAAGATAAAAATGAGTTTTTTACTACTTGCTGGGTGATTGTACTTCCACCTTGTGATCCAAAACCTCCAGTAATATTGGCTAAAACTGCACCAAATACCCGTCGAATGTCTACGCCTTTATGTTTATAAAACCGCACATCTTCAGTGGCAATAAATGCGTCCTCTACAACCTTTGGAATTTCATTGTAGGACACTTTTGTTCGTTGTTCTCTACCTAATTCGGCTACTACTTTGCCATCCTTATCGACAATAGTCGAAGATAGCGGTACTTTAAGTTTTGATTCATCTAGTGCGGGTGCTCCGCTAACTAAATATGAAAATATTCCTACACCAATCAGTATGAAAACAATTACGATTGATAATAATGTTACAGTAATTTTTTTCCATAAGCCTTCAGACTTATTGGAAATTTTAGAAGGCTTTTCCAGCCGTTTACGTTCTTCTCGCGAACGATATTCATTTGCCATCTTAGTTCGCCTGCCTTTTTAGTAAAATAGAGCTTTTTGGGGCAAAAATTATACTTTTTATTTAAACCAATTTAGTAATAATAGTATTTTCTACACGCTCTACTTTCATGTACATGTACTGAAGAATATCTTCCTCAAATAAAAAAACAGATAAACCGCTCTTTAAGGTTCATCTGTTTTACAAAATCTAATTAGTTATTTAATTTGCATTAGACGAAAACGTCTTTTCAATAAAATCAATTACTCTCTTCATATATGGTTCAGGTTCTTCAATAAATGTTGTAATATGTCCATGTTCTGTTAGCCATAATGTTTTTTCGTTTTCATTAGGGATTTGTTCATAAATCATTTCACTACTACTGAATGGTACTTTCAAATCATTTTTTCCATGAATTAATAAATAATTTGTAGAATTTCCTTTTTGAACTGATATGACTGGAGACACTTCTTTTGGATCAATCTTTAATAGGTGTTTCATCGAACGTAAAATGATTGAAGTAAACGGTTTTTTAGGTAATTTTGACCAAACACTTAAATTATCTTCCAAATAAGTTTGTAAATCATGAAATGGGCTATCTGCAATAACTCCTTTAATTTGCGGATGAAGACTGCCAACTAATAAACATGTCGCACCACCCATACTCCATCCAAGCAAAACAATTTCAAGTTGATTTCGTTGATTAATCACATATTCGACTGCCGACGATAAATCATGCTGCTCATAATATCCAATTCCTGTTGTTCGTCCACCTGATTTTCCACTATTACGGAAGTCAAACATCAATACATTATACCCTTGATCATGGATTGATTGGACAATTCGAAGACCATTAATCTTTTTTTGACTTCGTTCATCTGTATACCCGTGTGCAGTTATAACAGTTTTAGATGTTGAATTTTTTGCTGGTATCCACCATCCTCTTAGCACAACTTGATCAAGATTACTCTTAAATTCAACCTCTTCAAATTGCAAATTGTAATCGGCAGGGGTTTGTTCGGTTTTTCGTCTAAATGGATGCGTTAAAATTAAACCGACTAATATCGGTATTAGGAAGAATAAAAACGGAGACAAAATTAACATCCAAATTAAAAGCTTATTTATTTTTTTCCGTTCCATCTTGCACACTCCTTTTGTCTGGTAGCCCAATAGAAGTTCTTCTATTTAAAGTATGAAATATGTTAGACTTTGTTAGTCTTAATCAAATTTTATTTATGTATTAATTGTATCTTTTTAAGTTCCTGTTAATCAATAAATAAGGGGTGCCGAAATTTCAGTTACACCGAATTTTTAGGCACCCCATTTAATGAACTTTAGATTAACTTTAAAAATTTACTTACGTGCTAATTTCTGATGTCTTCCATTATACAATCTTGTGGTCCTTGTCTATATGTTAAAATAACTAATGTTGTGATTGCGACTAAATAAAATAATAGCATTGCACAAAATCCGATTACTAAGAACATAAGATTACCACCTTTATATTTGTTATGATTTTCACAAGTTAAATTTAACATATAAAGTTTAGGATTAATTCTCGATATTATGTATTTTCTTGTGATAAAATTCACAAAGTTGCATTTGAGATATCATGGAGCATGAAACAATTAGTTAATACTAAAAAGTGTAATGGCAACAATTACGTTATTTGCCGAATCGTTGCCGTCATCAATTATCTCCAAATTATATATAAATTTATAATTACTTATAGCAACTTATTATGCGAAAAAAGCTATTAATTTATATTTAATTTTAACAAAATTATTTTTAACGAAAAGCACTCATCTATTAAATCTAATATTAAAATTCGTACCATTGTCACTAGTTGTAAAATCAATGGTTGCGTTATTTCGCTTTGCAATCGCATAACAAATTGCTAATCCCAATCCAGTTCCATTTTCTTTTGATGTGACAAATGGTGTGGAAATTCTCTCGATTATTTCAGGTGGAATCCCAGTTCCTTCATCATTAATTGACATAACAATTTTATCGTCTTCAATATAAGTATGTATTTTTACAATTTTTCTAACATCCATTGCATCTAAGGAATTACTAACCATATTTAAAAGTAGCTGTCGGATTTCATTTTGATCAATGATTAAATTAGGAATTTCATTTAGCTCTCTTATAATGAGTTTGTCCTCTTTTAATGCTCTAGTTTCAAGAAATGGATATAAAGTATTTATTATTTGATTTAAATTATGTTCTTCAAGCTTGTTAGGCCTTTTCTTTGCAATATCGAGAAATTCAGTAATAATTGCATTTACCCGATTAATTTCATCGATCATTAATTCAAATATTTGACTATAGCTTTCAAAGTCTTTATTTTGTAATCCTAATTGTAAAAATCCCTTTACTGTAGTAAGAGGATTTCTAATTTCGTGCGCTACACCAGCAGCCATTTCTCCTATTATTTTTAGTTTTTCATCTCTCAGATATATTACTAAAAATAGCTAGTATCCCATTCTGATCGGGTATCACCTTAATTTCATATGGAATAAGTGAATACTCCGTTATTGTTTCAAATGACTGGATTTTTTGTTCATTATAGGCCTTATTGTAATAGTGATAAACATCTGTATTCACATAATTAGGTAATGCATTCCACATACAAACGCCGATTAACTCCTTTTTGGGCTTTTCAATCATCGCTTCAGCAGCCTTATTTATAAAAACAAATTCCATTTTCGAATTTAAATAGTAACATCCTTCCGCCATGTTATTAAAAACTTCATGTAGGTCAACATGATTAATTAATTGATTTTCTTTATTTAATGATAAATTACTATTTGAAACCAAAGTCATCATACCCCTTCCTTTTTTGATGACTAATAAAAAATCTAACCAGTTTATTTTAGAATATCATATTTCTGAATTTTCAGAAATAAACACTTATCCCATTATTCAGTTAGATACAAACAAAATTAAATTTATAATTTCATTACATTACTTAAAAGATACTCTTTTTACTTCTTTCTTTATACTAAATCCAGGAAAAAATCCACCCTTTTGAGGTTCTCTTTATTATGATCATTAGTAAACAATATAAATAGAACAATATATAAAAATTATTATTGAGCACCCGGTTACTTATTATTTTAAAAATGCAAAAAACAACAAATGCACCAAATGGAAATTTAAAATAGCTCAAAACACAAAAAATCCCCTCATATTTTCCCTATGAACAATAGGTGAATTATAGAAGGAAAAGTTTTAAATGAGTATAATTTTTTTACTTTAAAAGAATTTAACTATCATTCTTATTAATGAGTTTAATTGCTTTTTGGATCGACCGTTTTATTCCTGTGTATCCTGTACATCTACATAAATTACCTGATAAAGCTTCATTTATTTCTTCATCTGTAGGATTTGAATTTGTATCAAGAAGCGCTTTTACAGCCATTATCATACCTGGAGTGCAATATCCACATTGATATCCGCCCTCTTCTAAGAAAGATAATTGAATCGGGTGGAGCCCTTTTTCTGCTATTCCTTCAATTGTACAAATTGATGTATTATTTACTTGATAGGCCATCATCAGACAAGAATTAACTAATTTATTATCCATATGAACCGCACATGCCCCACACCGACCAATTTCACATGAGATTTTAGTTCCCGTCAGTTTTAATTCATCTCTTAAAATGTCAATTAGACGTTTGGTAGGTGAAACATATAATTGCTTTTCCTTATTATTTATTTTTAAATTTAGTTCAAGTAAATGAATAGGTTGATCTTGATCATATTTATTCATACCCATTAGCTCATCTCCTTGAATTTATTAATTGCAATAAATATTCTGGGGAAATTGGTAATTTATTGATCCAACATCCTGTCGCGTCGAAAATTGCCCTAGCAATTGCAGGAGCAACAGCAACTGTTCCGATTTCTCCAACTCCTCTAGGTCCAAATGAATCTTCTTCAACAAGATTTTCTATTGGGACTACATTTAATTTAGATGGAACATCACAAATTGTTGGTATTAAATACGTATCAAAGTTATCAGAAATGTATTTACCTTTTTCCATTATCGAATCTTCCATCAATGTATACCCTAATGCCATAACACCTCCACCCTCGATTTGACCTTTATAACCTAAAAGATTGACAACTGGACCAGCAGCAACTACTTGGTCTAATCCAATGATCTTGGTTTTTCCAGTCAAAAGGTCTACTTCTACTTGTGCCAAAACGGATGCGAAAGAATAAAGATAGTGACTACCTCCAACAGTAGCATCAGGACTTATCGGAAAATCAAAAGATGTCTGAACGATTATATCTTGTTTTTGAGGCAATTTTTGAGCAAGCTCTTTATACGTCATAATAAATTTTTCTTCTCTATCGTTAACTTTTAGCCAAATCCCTTTAGGTCCCATTTCAAGAAAGTTAATCGGTAATCTAGTAACCTTTTGAGCTAGTTCAAGAACTTGGATCTTAAATGAAGCTTCCATTCTTTTTAAAGAATGCCACACCATGCTTGTAGCTCTCGATGCTGTAGAAGAACCACTAATTGGCACCAATTCAGTATCACCTATAATAATATTAATATCTTGTTCAGAACAATTAAATTCATCGATTAATAATGTTTCAATTACAGCTAGAATACCTTGACCACATTCTTCAAATCCAAAAGCTGCTTCTATTTTACCTTTTCGAGTAAACGATAACCGACCTCCCGCTGGGTCTATTCTGTCGACCCCAAGTCCCCCACCATGCATTGTGATCGCAATACCTTTTCCATAAACCTTCCAATTCTGATTATGCTCATTTTTATTTAATAGAGGTGTATTACATATTCGATTTAATACATCATAAGCACTGTTTGTTGGTACGATTTTTTGACCTAATGGGCCTAAATCATTTGTTTTTCTTAGATTTATTAAACGAAATTCGATTGGATCCATATTAAGCTTTTCAGCAATTCGTTCGATTTGACCCTCAAGAGCAAACGTAATTTGATTTCCTCCAAATCCTCTAAATTCACCAGCAACTCCATTATTTGTAAATACTGAACACCCTTCAATTTCAATATTAGATATGATATAAGGTCCTGATGCATGTTCAATAGCAAAATCTAATACTGCAGGACCTAATGTTGCGTATGCACCTGTATCAGCAATAATTTTTACTTTATGTGCTTT
The DNA here is from genome assembly GCF_002585125.1 of Bacillus sp. AFS029533. NCBI lineage: Bacteria > Bacillati > Bacillota > Bacilli > Caryophanales > Bacillaceae > Bacillus > Bacillus sp. AFS029533. The sequence continues at coordinate 125,558 of NZ_NUQC01000019.1, forward strand.
AATTTCTCCAATTGCGTTTACACCTGTTTTCATTGTAATTTTCATTGGATGTCGTTTTAATCCAGACTTAACAGATTCGCTTCTACTTTGGTGAATTTTTATTGGACATTTAGTTTTTAGAGCTAACAATGCACCGTATGGTTGAATATTTAATTCATCTTTCCCTCCAAATGAACCACCCATTGGGCTAGAGATAATTCGAATTGTTTCTTCTGGCATATTTAGAATCCTGGCCAATTGAAATCGATCTTTAAAACCATGCTGTGTTCCAACATACACCGTTAAATCCCCATTTATTTCAGGGACAATTACTCCACCTTCTGTTTCCATATATGCATGCATTTGCCTAGGTAACTCATATGTTTCTTCAATAATCGTACTACATTCTCGAAACCCCTCGTCAACATCACCTTTTTGATATTTAGACTGATGTAAAATATTTCCTTGTTCATGTAATTTAGGAGCATCAAGGCGAAGGGCCATTTCAGGGCTATCAATAACAGGTAGCTTTCTATATTCCACTTTTATCAACTTTAATGCCTTTTCAGCGATTTCTTCTGAATCAGCGGCGATTGCTGCAATTGCATCACCGATATACCTTACCCGGTCTTTACAAAAAACAGGTTGGTCAGGAACGATCAGACCAAAACCATTTAAACCTGGAATATCCTTATAAGTAACAATAGCTTTAACACCCGAAATTTTTTCAGCTTCTTCAATTGAAATAGATAAGATTTCAGCATGTGGCTCTGTACTTCTTAATACTTTCGCATATAACATTTTTGGAAAGGAAAGGTCCGTAAGATATTTCAGATTTCCGGTCACCTTGTTTAAACCATCAGGACGAATTCTTCTTTCCTTATTGGTAGGGGTCAAATCTTTACGCATTCAATCACCTCTCATTTACTACTTAGTTTAGCAATCTCGGAAACTATAATATTAATTGTAATGTCCTGTTTATAGTTCGAAGATGAAAAATGATCAGAAGGAGGATTGAATTCCTTTTTGATTGACTGAGCTATTTCATTGAATTGAAATGGTGGAAGGAGTAACTCTTTAATAAGCTCTTCTGTACGATTTAACCTTTGGGGCAAAAAAGAGCTACCACTAACTGCTAAGTGAACTTTTTCGATTACCTTTTTTTTGCCGGTTTTGAAATAACCGCAGATACTCACTATACTTTGACAAAAATTCTCTCTTAATCCTATTTTTTTATAGAAATAATTTTCACTAGTTTTCTTTTTTTGAACAGGAATAGTAATACTCACGAGGATAGAATTTAATAAAAAGTTCTTTTCTTTTATACATTCTGTTAATTTTTTTACTTTAATTTTGTCTCCATCATACAATAACAGACTTGCATCCAATACTAATAATGCCGGAATGACATCACCATATCCATTTGCAACATTCCCCCCGATTGTTGCTCTGTTACGAATGGCTGGAGATGCAATATTGCGAACAGCTTCCACTAAGATTGGGACATTTTCAAGGAAGATTGGATTATTCCTACAACAATCTAAAGTTGTTAAAGCTCCAATTTGGATAAAAGATTGCCCATATTTTGTCACTAATTCAATTTCCTTCAATTCTTTAATGTTTTCTATACTTATTATATTTTCCGGACACTGAATTCCCTTTTCCCATTCAGTTTGTAAAAGAGTTCCTCCCGCAATAAGGCATGAATTATAATAATATTGCCGCTTTAATTTGTATGTTTTCTCAAGTGTATCTGGAAACCAAACGGCTTGCTTATTAAGGGTCTCATCTCCTTTTCTAATCACAAATAAAATCAACTCCTTTCGCTACATCATACGCCTCTTTTGTATCGATATCGAAAAAATCCCACTTATTCTCAAATTCAACTAAAAAATCTTCTAGATTAGTATGATTCTGAATAATTGCTCTTGCTCCTTCATCTCCATTTAACATGAATAACTCAGGTATCGTATTTAGCGATAGGATAATAGGGGGTCTAGGAACGCCTTGGAAGCTTGCTGCTAAAAAAGGAATTGTTGAATTCTCACTAACACGATTTAAATAAATTTGATGTAATTCATTAATCGTTTGGATTGATAAAAAAGGTTGGTCTGCTAGGAGGATCATGATCCCTAAAGGCTTTGATTCTAGGGTTTGAGTTACACCACATTTTAGAGAATATGATTGTCCCTTGTTAGCACTTGCGCATGGAACATGTGTCCATAAATCTTTATAAGGTTCTTGAAAAAGATCTTTGCTAATCCAATTTAGTGAATCATCTTCTTTTGTTACGACAAAAACATGGTCAATATTAGAATTGATAAATGTACGTAAACCGATACTTCCAATTGTAGAATTACCTAATGGAAGTGACATTTTATTCTGTCCCATTCTTTTACTACTACCTGCAGCAAGTAAAATTGCAACGATTCTACTATTCTTCATACTTAGATATCTTCTTTATTCTTTGTCGTTGAATTAATTCACCAACAATACTGATTGCAATCTCTTCTGGGCCTTCAGCACCAATTTGCAGGCCAGCTGGACTGTTTATTTCTGTATCTACTTTTTTACCTTCCAAAAGTCGTTGTATTCGTTTTTTTCCACCTAGAACTCCTAAATACTTAAGATGAATATTTAAAATATGATTTACTATTTCCTTGTCTTTTTGGAATTGATGGGTAATGATTATAGCAGAATCAGAAGCAGTCAATTGAAGTCTTGGTATGATTTCGCTCGGAAAGCCCACAAGAATTTGATCTGCGTCTGGAAAGTATTCTTTAGAGCAAAGATCTGCACGCCAATCGGTTATCGTTACAAAGAATCCTGCTAAAGATGCAAGTTTTACTAAAGGAATCGCATCTTTACCTGCTCCGAACACGAATAATCGAGGCTTTGGATAAAAAGTATGTAGATACGTATTAGTTTTAAGCGGTTTAATCATTCGTAACCCACTTTTTTGATTAGTATAATGTAATTCATTAAGAGCACTTTTAACCTGATCTAATTTTCTTTCATTACAATTTCCAAAAAAGGTCTGTTCATCCACGAGGAATAAAGTTTCAACTTCATTACAATCATCAAATAAAATTTTCATCATCGATACACTCATACCATTTAATAAGAATCTTTTTAATTTAGTTAGTAAATTAAACATACTTTCATCAATTGGCTCTAAAAGCACAGTAATAATTCCGTTACACCCTGCTCCATTTCCCCATGTTAAATCATCCTCTGCACTCATGTCATAGGTAACAGTTTGAGGTGTTTTTCTTACTCTTGTTTCTTGAACTCGATATGACAAATCTGCTTCAAGGCAACCGGTACTTAGTAAGCCAACCTCTTTCCCATTTCCCTTAAATAACATAGAAGCTCCTTCTTTCCGGTATGCTGAGCCTTCTACATGAATAATAGTCGCTAATACATCACCCTCTTTAGCTGATGTAATTTCATTTAGTATCTCATGGATACTTTCCATTAGATCACTCCTAAATATAAAATCACTGATTCATAATCCAAACGGCATTTTTTTAGTAAATATTAATATATAGTTCTATGATGAATGTGTTATGTCTCCATACAAAATTAATTAACATAAATAATAACTACAATAAAAAAAGATTAACCATAATCAATGGTTAATCGATAAATTTAAGTAAGTTAAATTGAAAAATATAAACTTAATACAAAATTTTTATTTTTTTATACCTAGCGCGTTCTTTCCAATATTAGCTAGTACAGTTTGTCCATCTTTAGTTGGATGTATATCTCCCTGTCTAACATACGTTGCTTGTTTTTCATCAAACGCAGAAAAAGCATCAGCTATTTTTACATTTTTGTATTTATCTGCAATGCTAGCAATTTTAGGATTAATGATGAAAGATAATATTTGATTTGAAAGTTTATGCATCGGTTGATTATTTACTTGAAATGGATTATAAAAATTGTACAAAACAATCGTAGCATCACTAAGTTCACGAATTTCCTTAATTATTTCATTTAAATTTCCTGTTAATTTTGGCATCATTGAAGCAATTTTAACTGGAAGTTGTTCTAAATGATTACTTTTTTTCAAAGTATGTAACAAATCATTATTTCCTATATCCAAAGTAATATAGTCTGCATGTCTTATTGATTGTCTGAAGTTGATATCATATTTTATTGCTTGTAAAAGATTAGCTGTCGTCCAACCTGGAACGCCTAAATCACGAACTTCAAGGTTTGCGTTTTCACCAATTAGAAATGGGAACGCATAGTTTGATGGTATATTATTATTAGTGCCTAGATTGAAACCAAATGTTATGGAATCTCCAAGACCAACTAGATCAATCTTTTCATAAGTATTAACTTTATCTTCTTTTGCAAGTGCTGTATTTGAAAACAAAGAACCTGCTAACGCAAAAGTAAGAAATGTTATTACAATTTTTTTTCTTTTCAACAAATACGCCCCCTTAAATAAGTGTATTAAGATACTAAACTTCTTTTTATGATTAGTAAAAAGTAGTAATACAAGACTTAAATTACCAATTTTCAGGATTATACTCTAAATATATAGGTATTGTGTTTTATTAAATTATTTGTCTAAAAGAACAAAAACATGTAACCATTTAGCATAGATTTGATAATAAAAGATGAAATTTGAGAAATAAAAAAACTAACTGTATTTATTAGCTTCTTTCACGCTGTTGGATAATAACTTTGTCAATTAATTACCAAATTTTCGTAAAGGAGAAGGGTGTTGTTGATTTCCACTACAGGATGCTCGCCCTTTCCATGGGGCGAGACCTGAGCCTCCTCGGCAAGCCTGCGGGGGCTCAGCCTTC